>JAHRAW010000143.1 GCA_020027415.1 Gammaproteobacteria bacterium | reverse complement strand
AAGGCTCGGTGATGAAATTAGGCGACACTCATATTACCGAACACATCCCCTGCTATTCCACCGGTTCATTGGGGCTGGATATTGCCTTAGGAGTTGGCGGTTTGCCGCGCGGGCGGGTGATTGAAATATACGGACCGGAATCCTCCGGTAAAACCACCCTGACCTTGTCGGTGATTTCGGAAGCGCAGAAGCAGGGCGGCACCGCGGCTTTTATTGACGCCGAACACGCGTTAGATCCGAATTATGCCACCAAACTTGGCGTCAACACCGAGGAATTGTTGGTTTCTCAGCCGGATACCGGCGAACAAGCGTTGGAAATCACCGATATGTTAGTGCGCTCCTCGGCGGTGGATGTGGTGGTGGTGGATTCGGTGGCTGCGCTGACGCCGAAAGCGGAGATTGAGGGCGACATGGGCGATCATCATGTCGGCTTGCAAGCGCGCTTGATGTCGCAAGCGTTGCGCAAATTAACCGCCAATATCAAACGCGCCAATACGATGGTGATTTTCATCAATCAGATTCGGATGAAAATCGGCGTGATGTTTGGCAATCCGGAAACCACCACCGGCGGCAACGCGCTCAAGTTTTATTCTTCGGTGCGCTTGGATATTCGGCGCATCGGAGCGATTAAGAAAGGCGATGAAATTCTCGGCAACCAGACGCGCGTCAAAGTGGTTAAAAACAAAGTCGCGCCGCCATTCCGCAAAGCCGAGTTTGACATTCTCTACAACCAAGGCATATCTAAGGAAGGGGAGTTAATTGATATCGGCGCCGAACTGGACATCGTGGAGAAATCCGGCGTTTGGTACAGTTACGACGGCAATCGCATTGGGCAAGGACGGGACAATGTGCGCACCTTTCTCAGGGAGAACCGCGATATCGCCGCGACGATTGAAGCGCAAATCCGCGAGCGAAAAGGTTTGGCTACGGAAGTCGCAGTAACAGCGAACGAAGCCAAAGCCAAAGCCAAAGCCAAACCTAAATCCAAAACCAAAGCCGAGACCAAATCCAAAGTCAAAGCCGACGCCAAAGCTGAAGCCGAGACCGAAGTCGAAACGATAGCGGCGAAAGCCGAAGAAGCGTAGCCATCCGCGTTATGTTGAATCCGGTGCCGGCGAATGTCGTTGCCGCTACCTTTCAGCGCCGTTAGCAAATCTGCGTCGGCTCACCCAATTGATCTAAAACTGCGCGCGCGCGCCTACCGATTGTTGGCTGCTCGCGAACACAGCGCATGGGAATTGCGGCGCAAACTAACCGCCGTGAAGTGTTTGCCGGAGGCGGAGCAGGCCGTTAAGCAAGCGGCGATTGAACGGCTGTTGACCGAGTTGGCGGAACAAGACGCGCAATCGGATTTTCGTTTCGCCGAGCAACGCTGCCGCTGGCGTTATCAAAAGCGAAGCGGACCGGTCAAACTTCGCCATGAATTGGCTGAACATCAAATTTCGCCAACAATGATTGCGCAAGTGATGGCGGATTATGATGGCAAGTGGCAGGCGCTCGCCGCCGCCGCCCGGTGCAAAAAATTCGGCGATGCGCGCCCGGCACACTACAAGGAATGGGCGAAACAAGCCCGCTTTTTACAGCAACGCGGATTTGCAAGCGAGCAAATTGAGCCGTATATGGATTAAAACGCGCGGCTGGATTGGCAATGGCGGTTGAGAGCCGAGCGCATTAAAGTAACGACAGGGATTGAATCAATTGGCCGAACAAAGTAACCGAGAGGCAGTTACCCCGGATACGATCGCGGGCAACATATTTTTAATCCGCGGTCAGAATGTTATGCTCAGCATGCATCTTGCGGCGCTCTATGAAGTGGAGCCGCGCGTGCTGAGGCAAGCCGTCAAGCGCAATCTGGAACGTTTTCCGGATGATTTTATGTTTCAACTTCGTAAAGATGAATTCCCCGGTTTGAAATCACAAATTATGATTTCAAACCGGGGTGGTATTCACCGCGCGATGCCGTATATGCGGCGCGCTACAAAATGACCGCAGCGGATCGATTGTGCGATAAAAAATAACTAAATTTAGTATTGTGGTTGGTGTACGCTTTCGCTTGCAAATGGCTTGTCATAGAAA
>JAHRAW010000114.1 GCA_020027415.1 Gammaproteobacteria bacterium | reverse complement strand
TCAATCATTAACGCGGACGAAAGAGCGTTTAATGTTTTTTCGCGGTTGAGCGTAATCCAGCCCACTTTACCGCGGGCTTCGGCGATGATGTGTTGGCTTGCCATAGAGAGATGTGGAGTTGGGTGGTTCGGTTCGGTTGCTACTTCAGTATAGCGAATTCCACCGCAAAATGGAAGTCGGCGACCATTCGCGTATCGCAAAACCGCCCAATTCAATTACTTTGCATTAGTATAAAATTGTGTCGGCGGCGCGGCTCAGCGTAGCGCAACGCCACGCCGCCCGCCCACCACCGGCTACCAACTACCCCAGCCAACCGCGGAGAGGATACCCATGTGCAATCGGTTTGACCGCGCCTATCAGCGTTCCATTGACGACCCGCAAGGCTTCTGGGGAGAAGCCGCGGACGCGGTGCACTGGTATAAAAAATGGGAGCAAGTCTTGGACGCGGCGGACGCCCCGTTCTATCGCTGGTTCAGCGGCGGCGAGACCAATGTTTGTTATAACGCGGTGGATTTGCATGTTGCGCACGGGCGCGGCGCACAAGCGGCGATTATTTACGACAGCCCGGTCACCCATCGCCAACAGATCCTTACCTACTCCGACCTCAAATCGCACACCGCCCGGTTCGCCGGCGCGTTGCGCAACTGCGGCGTGGAAAAAGGCGACCGCGTGATTATTTATATGCCGATGGTGCCGCAAGCGATTATCGCCATGCTCGCCTGCGCGCGGCTTGGCGCCATCCATTCGGTGGTGTTCGGCGGTTTTGCGCCGCATGAACTGGCCGTGCGAATGGATGACGCGCGCCCCAAAGTCATCGTTGCCGCGTCCTGCGGCATTGAACCGGGACGAGTGGTGGCATACAAACCGTTGTTGGACAAAGCCATTGAACTCGCCGCGCATCGCCCGCACGCTTGCCTCATTCTGCAGCGCGAACCAGCGCGCGCGAAGATGTGCGCCGGGCGGGATATAGATTGGGAGGCGGCGGTGGAGGCGGCCGCGGCGGTGGATTGCGCGCCGGTGGCGGCAACCGACCCGCTCTACATTTTATACACCTCGGGCACCACCGGCGCGCCCAAAGGGGTGGTCAGGGATACCGGCGGCGGCATGGTTGCCTTGAAATGGAGCATGAAAAATATCTATAACATGCACGCTGGCGAAGTGTTCTGGGCGGCTTCCGATGTCGGCTGGGTGGTCGGGCATTCCTATATCGTGTATGCGCCGTTACTCAACGGCAACACCACCGTGCTGTTTGAAGGCAAACCGGTGGGCACGCCGGACCCAGGCGCATTCTGGCGGGTCATTGCCGAACACAAGGTTAAGGCGCTGTTCACCGCGCCGACCGCGTTTCGCGCCATCAAAAAAGAAGATCCGCAAGGCGAATACTTGAAAAAGTATGATTTGAGCGGGCTTGAATCGCTGTTTCTGGCGGGCGAACGCACCGACCCAAGCACGCTCAACTGGGCGACCCAAAAACTGCGCATTCCGGTAATTGATCATTGGTGGCAGACCGAAACTGGTTGGCCCATCTGCGCCAACTGCCTTGGGTTGGGCGCGCTGCCCATCAAACAAGGCTCCGCCGCCAAACCCGCGCCGGGCTGGCAACTGCGCGCGGTGGACGCCGCCGGCAAGCCGGTGGCGCGCGGCGATATCGGCGCGTTGGTGGCGAAGTTGCCGTTGCCGCCGGGCACTTTTCCGACCTTGTGGGAGGCGAAGCAGCGCTATTTTGATGGCTATCTGAAAAATTTCCCCGGCTATTACGAGAGCGGCGATGCCGGCTATATTGATGAGGACGGCTATGTTTTTGTCATGTCCAGAACCGACGATGTGATTAATGTGGCGGGGCATAGATTGTCCACCGGCGCCATTGAAGAAGTGTTGGCATCGCATCCGGAGGTGGCGGAATGCGCGGTGATGGGAGTCGCCGACGACCTGAAAGGCGAACTGCCGTTAGGCTGCTTGGTGTTGAACACCGGGGTGCAGCGCGCCGAGCATGAAATCGTCGCCGAAGCGGTGCAATTGGTGCGCGCGGAAATTGGTCCGGTGGCGGCTTTCAAACTTGCGGTGGTGGTCAAGCAGTTGCCCAAGACGCGCTCCGGCAAAATTTTGCGCGGCACCATGAAAAAAATCGCCGATGGCGTTGCTTGGAAAATGCCGGCGACGATTGATGACCCGGCGATTCTGGATGAAATCACCGCGGCGTTGCAGACGCTTGGCTATGCGAAAAGTCGCTAAGGCGGATTAAGAGACTAAGGCAACCTAAGCGACTAAGGCGACCTAAGTCAACCCCCGTCATTCCCGCAGTCTTTAAATCGGGAATCTCCGAGGATTCATAATATGAAGCATGCGTTTATCATGGATCCATTGGCGCAGGTCAAGGCGCATAAAGACACCACTTATTTTTTGATGTTAGCCGCCTATCAGCGCGGGCATCAAGTTTGTTATCTTGACCAGCAAGCGTTATGGCTGGAGCATGACCGAGTATGCGCGCGCGTTACTTGGCTAACAGTGAACGAAGATCATCGCAACCCGTTCACAATCATTGCGCAAAACAAAAACCAAAGCGTAAGCGCAAGCCAAAGCGCAAGCGAACCACAGGAATGCGATCTCGGCGCAATGGATGTGGTATGGATTCGCACCGACCCGCCCTTCAACCGCCGGTATTTCTACACCACTTTGTTGCTTGAGCATTTGCCGACCCGCACGCGCGTGTTGAATCGCCCAAGCGGAATTCGCAACTGGAATGAAAAATTAGCGGCGCTGCATTACCCGCAGTTGACCCCGCTAACTTTGCTGACCAACGACCGCGAACGAATTAAAAAATTTTCGCAATCGCTGAGCGAATCGTGCGCATCGCATGCCTCGGGGCGCATCACCATAAAACCGGTGGATGGTTTTGGCGGCAAAGGAATTATTTTCTACGATGCGCAGGCCGCCCGCAACGGGCATGGCGACGAGCATGGCGAAGAGCAAAGCAACGCGCTGGATGCCATCACCCGCCACGGGCGACACTGGGTAGTCGCGCAACAATACTTGCCGGCGGCGCAGCGCGGCGATAAGCGCATACTGCTGTTAAACGGCGAACCGCTCGGCGCGATTTTGCGCGTGCATGCCGACGGCACGGAACTGAACAATTTGGATGCCGGCGGTGAAGCCCAACCAGCCACGCTTGACTCAAATGACCGAACCATTTGCGCGGCGGTGAAACCCGGCTTGCTTGAACAAGGCGTATTCTTCGCCGGCTTGGACATCATCGGCGGCTTGCTGATAGAAGTGAATGTAACCAGCCCAACCGGATTGCAAGAATTATGCCGATTCAACGGCGCAGCGTATCATCATCAAATTATCGCGGCGTTGGAATTGGAATGAGCATCGCCGCGCTTGGTCGTGCATAACTACATTAATTCTCTATTGATTCTCTGTTGGTTGTTAGTCCGGCTTTTCAATTTGCCGCCACACCGCCCCGCGTTCCGACTCTTTTTCCAGCAACTGCAGCCATTGCTCGTGCTGCTCCAACTCTTCGGCGGCGGCGTAGATGATCGGCGTCGCCACGCGCTCGGCGGGCGTGAGCATGACTTGCGCCGGCGGTTGCCCGGGCAACTCTTCGGTGCCGCTTAACAAATTCACTTGCCCGCCGGTCATCGCCAAATAAACATCAGCGAGAATCTCCGCGTCCAGCAAAGCGCCGTGCATGGTGCGCTGGCTATTGTCCACCGCATGGCGTTTGCAAAGCGCGTCCAAACTGTTGCGTTGCCCCGGATGTTTTTGCCGCGCCATGGCCAAGGTATCCAACACCGTGCAATGTTGGTTAATCAAGTCTTTGCCGCGCCCGGCCAATTCAAATTCGCTGTTGAGAAAGCCCACATCAAAAGGCGCGTTGTGGATGATCAACTCCGCGCCGCGGATAAATTCCAGCAGTTCATCCGCTAACTCGGCGAAGGTCGGCTTATCCTTGAGCGCCGCCACGGTGATGCCGTGCACCTCAACCGCGGCTTCGTCAATCTCGCGTTGTGGATTGACATAATGATGAAAAGTGGCGCCGCTCAGACGGCGATTAAGCATTTCCACGCAAGCGATTTCAATCACCCGATGCCCTTGCGAAAACTCCAAGCCGGTGGTTTCGGTATCCACGACCAGTTGTCTCATATTGGTTTCTTGCCTCGCCGTCAGTCGCCAGTCAAAGTTTGCTCAATTTCTCAATCGCCCGGTTGGCGAGTTGGTCGGCGCATTCATTGCCGCGATTGCCGGCATGCCCTTTAACCCAACGCCAGGTGATGTCGTGGCGGGCGCGCAAATCATCCAACGCCTCCCACAGGTCGCGATTTTTCACCGCCTTGCGGTCGGTGGTTTTCCAGTTTTTCCGCTTCCACTCGTCCAACCATTGCGACACGCCATTTTGCAAGTATTTTGAATCGGTATACAATTCCACGCGACAACGCCGCTGCAAGGCGCGCAAGGCTTCAATCGCGGCTTGCAGTTCCATGCGGTTGTTGGTGGTGTTCGGCGCGCCGCCGCACAGCGATTTTTCATGCTCGCCATAACACAGCAACGCCCCCCAGCCGCCTACTCCGGGATTGCCGCGGCAAGCGCCGTCTGTATAGATCACGACTTTTTCCGTCATCGTTTGTTGCCAACGGATTCAGTTTCTTATTCGGCGGCGGCTTCGGTTTAGGCTGGCGCCTTAAGCGCGCGCTGCGCCGTCGGTTGCGCAACCCCGGGCATCATCAAGCGTTGCCATTTCGGTTGCACCCGTTGCCGAGGGGTGATGGCGATTTCTTCCTTGCGCCCGACGACAATATAAACCGCGCCCAGGCCGGGCAACCACCGCGCACCCGCTTGCTCTATGAAACTCAAGCGCCGCCGCCACTGGTCGCTTTGTAGCGGCGGCTGATAGGCGAACATGCTCGCCCCGACCAAATCAAACCCAAGCAACGCCAACCAATCTTGCACTTGCCCAA
>JAHRAW010000086.1 GCA_020027415.1 Gammaproteobacteria bacterium | reverse complement strand
GTTGACCTTCGTGCGCAAGCGCAACGACTTAGATCAATGGATACTGTTTTTTCTATCCGCGGTGTGCGCACCCGCGGAAAAAGAAAAGGCCACCTTAGAGGAAATTATCCAATTACGCGGAACCTATGAACAACGTATTGTCGGCTTAGGAAGGCGCGCAGTCCATGCGCGCAAATTGTTGTTGCAACTGTTTGCTTCTCCGGTAATCACTGTGGCGCAAGCCGCCGCTGAGTTGGATACTTCGGTTAGCACTGCAAACACAGTGATTAATGAGATGGCGCAAGCAAAGTTGCTGAAAGAAATAAAGGGTTATTCCCGAAACCGAATTTTTGTGTTGCATGAATATCTCAATTTATTCAGCGATTAGACGCGCAACCGCCGGGTCGCATAACCGCTACGCCAAATCTTTCCTACGCAACCGCGTCACCAAACTGGAAGTGTCATAACGCCCGCCGGCGGCGGCTTGCACTTCGCCGTAATAGCCGTCAATGATTTTACTAATCGGCAGGTCGGAGTCGTTGCGCGCGGCTTCTTCAAGGCATAACTTCATATCTTTACGCATCCAATCCACCGCGAAGCCGAATTCAAATTGGTTGTCAATCATGCTCTGAGAGCGATTGACCATCTGCCATGACTGCGCCGCGCCTTTGCTGATCACTTCAAACACTTGCCGCGCGTCCAGCCCGGCGTTGACCGCAAAAGCCACCCCTTCGGATAACCCTTGCACCACCCCGGCGACGCAAATCTGATTGACCATTTTAGTCAGTTGACCGGCTCCGCAATCGCCCATCCGCATGGCGGCTTGCGCGAAACATTCAAGCAACGGTTTGGCGCGCGCGAAACTCGCTGGTTCGCCGCCGACCATGACGGTCAAACTCCCGTTTTCCGCCCCGGACTGACCGCCGGAAACCGGCGCATCCAGAAACGCAAATCCTTGCGTTTGCGCGACCGCGTACAATTCCCGCGCCACATTCGCCGAAGCGGTGGTGTGGTCAATAAAAATAGAATCTTTTTTCATGGCGGCAAACGCCCCGCCGGCGCCGGTTGTAACGCTACGCAGGTCGTCATCGTTGCCCACGCAGGCGAACACAAAATCCGCGTCCTTTGCCGCTTCCGCGGGGCTGGCTGCCAATTTGCCGCGGTGCTGCGCAACCCAACGTTCCGCTTTGGCGGCGGTGCGGTTATACACACAAATTTGATGACCGCCGCGCGCCAGATGCCCAGCCATCGGATAGCCCATAACGCCAAGCCCGATGAAGGTAACTTTGTGAGAGGACATTGAAATTCTCCGCAGGATGGAAAATCTGGGGTCGGCGAGGCGTCGCCGGCTTTTCTCAGCGTGCTGTCTAACTAAACAAAAATAGAGACGGGAACGCGGGGAGTATAGCATGCAAAAAGTGCCGCTAAATCCGCCGCGCCACCTCGCCACCTCGCCACACGCCTTATGGCGCAACGCTTTCCGCGCGCAAAATGGACGGGTTGCGATTTGTTTGAGGGAGTGGTAAGCTGACCCATCGGGTTACAAATTCCCCGATATTTCTTCAAATTGTCATAACGCCTCTCGCCCGCCGTGAACGATATTCTCAAAATGTTAGCGCAGCGCTTGTCGCTGGGGCTGGTCACTTTGGTTGTGGTGTCCATCATCATTTTTCTAGGAGTCAGCCTGCTACCGGGAGACGCCGCCCAAGCGATGCTTGGTCAGTCGGCGACTGCGGAAACCGTTGCCGCGTTGCGCGCGCGAATGGGGCTTGACCAGCCGGGCTACATCCGCTACTTCGTCTGGCTTGGCGACATCCTGCAGGGAGATTTCGGGGTTTCCATATCCAGCAACCGCGAGATATCGGATTTACTCGGCGTACGATTCGCCAACACCTTATTTCTGGCGTTGATGGCGGCCGTCGTTTCCGTGCCGATTGCCCTGACGCTTGGTATTTTAGCGGCGATTTATCGCAACGGATTGTATGACCGCACGGTCAATATCGTCACCTTGTCGTCCATCTCCACGCCGGAATTTTTCGTCTCCTATATTTTGATTTTGCTGTTCGCGGTGAACATAGGGTGGTTTCCAAGCCTCGCCAATGTCAGCGCCGACACCTCATTTTTTGAGCGGGTGTATGCCTGCATCTTGCCCGCCGCCACATTAACTTTGGTGGTGGTGGCGCATATGATGCGCATGACGCGCGCGGCGATCATCAACCTATTGGCAAGCCCGTATATTGAAATGGCGGCGCTCAAAGGAATTCCGCGCGGGCGCATCATCGTCCGCCATGCGCTGCCCAATGCCTGGGCGCCGATTATCAATGTCATCGTCATCAACTTGGCGTATTTGATTGTCGGGGTGGTGATCGTTGAAGTGGTGTTCGTGTATCCCGGTCTGGGGCAATTGTTAGTTGATTCGGTGCAGCGGCGCGATTTGCCGGTGGTGCAAGCGTGCAGCCTGATTTTTGCCGCCACCTATGTATTGCTAAATTTAACCGCAGACATTCTTTCCATTCTTGCCAATCCGCGGTTGTTGCATCCGAAATGAAAATGAACAAGCCGCCGCCAACGCCTCAAGCCGCCGCCGCGCAGTCCGCTCAAAGTCAGAGCCAAAGCAATGCGGCGCTCGCGTGGCGGGAACTTCGGCGTGCTCCGTTCACCGCCAAGTTTGGTCTTGTCGTCGTCATTTTTTATGTCGCAGTGGCAATTTTCGCGCCGCTCCTCGCCCCCTATGGAGAATCAGAAATCGTGGGCGCGCAATTTGAATTGTGGGGCGAACAATTTTTGTTAGGCACCGACAATTTAGGGCGCGACATGATGACCCGATTAATTTTCGGCGCCCGCAACACGGTGGGCATCGCGTTGATTACCACCATCCTCGCATTTTTTTTAGGCGGCACCGCCGGCATCATGGCGGCGGTGTTGGGCGGTTGGTATGACCAGTTAAGCAGTCGCGCGGTGGATGTGCTGATGGCGATTCCCTCGCTCATTTTCGCCATGCTGTTGCTCACCATCTTCGGCACTTCAATCCTAACCTTGATTATCGTAATCGGAGTGCTGGATTCCACCAGAGTGTTTCGCATCGCGCGCGCGGTCAGCGTTAATGTGGTGGTGATGGAATATATTGAATCGGCAAAATTGCGCGGCGAGGGCGTGCGCTGGATCACCGTGAAAGAAATATTGCCCAATATCATGCCGCCGTTGGTGGCGGAATTTGGTTTGCGCTTTTGTTTTGTGTTTCTCACCATCAGCGCGCTCAGTTTTCTTGGGCTTGGGTTGCAGCCGCCCACCGCCGATTGGGGTTCTATGGTGCGCGATAACGCCACCTTGATTACCTACGGCGACATCACTCCGCTGTTGCCGGCGGCGGCCATTGCGTTGTTGACCATCGGCGTGAATTTCGTGGTGGATTGGTTCTTGCACAAGACCAGCGGACTGAAAGATGAACACTAAGCGCGCCCAGTCGGCGAACCGCAAGCCGTTGCTGGAAATGCGCGGTCTCTGCATTGAAGGCTTCAGCGACGAGGCATGGCATCAAATTGTCAAAAATGTAGATGTAACCCTGCACCGCGGCGAAGTGCTTGGTTTGATTGGCGAATCCGGCGCCGGCAAATCAACCATCGGCATTGCCGCGATGGGCTATGTGAAACCGGGCTGCCGCATCAACGGCGGACGCATTCTGTTTGACGGGTTGGATTTAGTCGCCGCAGAGGAAAAACAAAAGCGAAAACTGCGCGGCTTAAAGATTGCTTATGTCGCGCAGAGCGCCGCCGCCGCGTTTAATCCGGCGCATAAATTAATTGACCAGTTCGCCGAGACCGTGATTGAACACCGGGTTGGCAACAGACAACAGGCCTACGCCGACGCCAAAGAATTATACGCCAAGATTAAATTGCCGAACCCGAACGAAATCGGCTTTCGCTATCCGCATCAAGTATCCGGCGGACAATTGCAGCGCGCCATGACCGCGATGGCGCTATCCACCCGCCCCGCCCTGCTGATTTTTGACGAGCCGACCACCGCCCTGGATGTCACCACGCAGATTGAAGTGCTGGTGACCATGCGCAGTATCGTGGAGCAATTCAACTGCGCGGCGATTTATATCACGCACGATTTAGCGGTGGTGGCGCAGATGGCCGACAAAATCAAAGTGCTGCGCTACGGCGAGACCGTGGAAGACGCCGACACGCGAACCATGTTGGCGGCGCCCAAGCACGAGTACACCAAATCGTTGTGGGCGGTGCGCTCGTTCAAAAAGCAAGAAGCGCCGCCGCCGCCCGAACCCGTTCCGTTGCTTAGAGTGGAGAAGGTAACCGCCGGCTACTCTTCCATCAGAGTGTTGTATGACATTGATTTTACAATTCATCGCGGGCACACCGTGGCGGTGGTGGGCGAGTCCGGCAGCGGCAAAAGCACGGTTGCCCGAGTCATCACCGGGTTGTTGCCGCCGGAGCGCGGCGGCATCTATTACAACGGCGTTGAATATCCGAAGGATTATCGCAAGCGCGACAAAGAGCAACTGCGCCAAGTGCAGATGATTTATCAAATGGCGGATACCGCGGTTAACCCGCGCCAAAAAATCCGCGAAATCGTCGGTCGCCCGCTGAGTTTTTACTTGGGGCTGCAGGGCGCGGAAAAAGAACGGCGGTTGCACGAACTGATGGACATGATAGAACTGCAGCCAAAGATGTTTCTGGATAGATTGCCCGGCGAGTTATCCGGCGGACAGAAACAACGCATCTGCATCGCCCGCGCGTTGGCTGCCGACCCGACTTTTATCATTTGCGATGAAGTCACCTCGGCGCTGGATCAATTGGTCGCCGAAGGCATCCTCAAACTGCTGGATCGCTTACAGCGAGAATTAAACTTGGCGTACATGTTCATCACGCACGATTTAGCCACCGTCAACGCCATCGCCGATGAAGTCATCGTAATGTTGGAAGGGCGCATTGTTGAACAAGGCGCGAAGGACAATATTTTCACGCCGCCGCACCATGACTACACCGCGCTGCTGCTGTCCTCAGTGCCGCAAATGGACGCCGATTGGATGGACCGATTGTTAGCCGAACGCAAAGCAAAAGGCGGCGGCATGCGTGCGGCGGGGAATTGATGAACCGAAACCAACGCGGTATGATCCGTTTCGTTAATTTGCGCGCAAATCGGATTGAAAAGATA
>JAHRAW010000065.1 GCA_020027415.1 Gammaproteobacteria bacterium | reverse complement strand
TGGGGTCGGCAGTTTAGAAGTGATGCCGACTTCAGGCGCCAAGCAAGACAGCGATGTGAGCATGCAGAGTCTTGCAGGTGGTGGTAGCGGGCGGATTATGCAGACTGCCGATGGTGCGACTGAATTGCGCGGCAAAGGCGAAGCCTCCATCGCACGCGTAGAAGTGGATGACAAGGATGTATTCATTGGCGCGGCGGGCATTGACGTAAGCCAAGTTCGGCTGGCGTTGGAAGCCACGCACACGCGGGAATATGAAGATGGTTCGCGCCTTCAGCCCTCTGCCGAAATTGGAGTTCGCTATGACAGCGGTGATGGCGATGGCAACAACGAAGCCGGCATTGCCTTGCGTGCCGGGGTCAAGCGAATCGGCGGACGGCTGACGCTGGAAGGCAATGTGCATGGCTTGTTTGCGCGCGGTAATTACAAAGAATGGGGCGTGGATGGAATGGTGAGCATGAATCCCGGACGCGACGGGCAAGGCTTATCATTCATGTTTGCGCCGGGCTTGGGCGACACCACCAGCGAAGTGGAGCGCCTTTGGCAACAAGATTTACGGCATAGCGTGCCGACTAGCGCGAACGATGCGGATGACATTGCGCCGAGATTACGCGCCACGGTTGGCTATGGTTTGACTCACAAATGGCAGCCGTATGGCGAGATGACCTTAGCCAATGACAACAATCGCTACGGCTTAGGCGTGCGCTGGCATGTAAAACAAGCGCATGGGGTTGGTTTCCACCTGAACCTAATAGGCGAACACCGCGCCGCCGCCAATGCCATTCTATTGCAGGGCAAGGTGGAGTTCTAACGCAACCGCGCATTATTAAAAGCCCCGCTATCCAGCGGGGCTTTTTTATTGGATTCCCGCTTAAAAGACTGCGGGAATGACGAGAATAATACTACGGGAATCACCAGGGTGATTTTGCAGCCCCGTTAGCCGCGCCGCTGGATACATCAGTAAGTCAATTCGCCGCGCTCTGCCAATGCTACCAGTGCCGGCAGGGGTTTGCCTTCCATGAATTGTAGGAAAGCGCCGCCACCGGTGGATATGCACGATAATTTTTCGGTTAGGTTGAATTGTTCGGCGGCAGCGAGGGTGTCGCCGCCGCCCGCCACCGAGAAGGCGTCGGATTGCGCGACTGCTTGCCCGAGTGCTTTGGTGCCCTCCGCGAATTGCGCGAACTCAAACGCGCCGACTGGACCATTCCATACCACGGTGCCGGCTTGCGCGATGAGGGCTGCGTAGCGGCGTACGGTGTTGGGTCCGAGGTCAAAAATCATGTCGTCGTCGGCAAGTTGATGCACGGCTTTCACCGTAGTTTCGGTTTCAGGTTGGGCTGCGGTGAGCGGTGTTTTGGCGACCACCACATCGTCAGGTATCGGAATTGGTCGGCGTTGCGCCGTTGCCGCGGCCATCAATTCGCGCGCCGCCACCACTAATCTCGGTTCAAACAGCGAGTTGCCGATGTTGTGTCCAGCCGCCGCCAGAAAGGTGTTGGCAATGCCGCCGCCGAGCAGGAGATGGTCAACCTGCTTCGCTAAGGTGGTGAGCGCGGTTAGTTTGGTGGATACTTTTGCGCCGCCGACCAGCGCGATCAACGGGCGTTGCGGCGCGGTGATGGCTTTTTTTAATGCCGTCAATTCTGCAACCAGCAAGGGTCCGGCGCAGGCGCGGCGGGCGTAGCGGGCGACGCCTTCGGTGGAGGCGTGCGCGCGGTGCGCGACGCCGAACGCATCCATGACAAATACATCGCACAATGCAGCGTATTGTTTGGCAAGTTGTCGCCGGTTGGCGGTTTCGCCGATATTGAAGCGCACATTTTCCAATAGCATTACTTCGCCGTCGGCAAGTTGCGGCGGCGAGGAAAGATAATCGGCGCACAATTTCACTTCACCATTGAGCGCGCGGCTGAGGTGTTCCGCCACCGGCGCCAACGATAATTCGGCGGCATAAGCGCCTTCTTCGGGGCGTCCCATATGCGACATCAACATGACTTTTGCGCCGCCATCAGCGGCCATGCGAATGGCCGGCAAGGCGGCGTCCAGGCGTTTTGCCGAAGTGATTTTTCCGCCGACCAGCGGCACATTCAAATCTTGGCGCAGCAGCACGCGCCGATGCCGCAACTCAGTCGCGCGCGTCAAGGTGGGCAGGCTGCTCATCGGCGGGTCACCATAAAGCAAGCAAAATCGGTCGCGCAGGGTTGGTCATGCCGCGCGTTCCGCTGGGTTTGGCGGCCCCGCCAAGGCGGTCGTTATAGAGCAAGCAAGCCACCGACAAAAACTAAGGTGCACTAAACCGTATCAAACCGACTAAGCCGCGTTCATCCACGCTCGGGTGGTATCCAACATGCGATTGGAAAACCCCCATTCGTTGTCATACCAAGCGCATACTTTCACCAAGGTTCCGCCCAACACTTTGGTCATGCCGGCGTCCACGATGGAGGATAGCGGGGAATGATTGAAATCCACCGACACCAGCGGCTCCTCGGTGTAGCCAAGCACTTTGCCGTCGGCGGCTGCTTTCAGCAACTCGTTGATGTGCGCCACCGAGGTTTCCCGCGCGGCGACAAAGGTGAGATCCACCATGGATACATTGAGGGTCGGCACGCGCACCGAAAAACCATCCAGTTTGCCTTTCAACTTCGGCAGCACCAGGCCCACGGCCGCCGCGGCGCCGGTTTTGGTCGGAATCATGGAATGGGTCGCCGAACGCGCGCGGCGCAGGTCGCTGTGGCGCACATCGGTCAACACCTGATCGTTGGTGTAGGCATGCACGGTGTTCATTAAGCCATGCACCAATCCCACCGAATCGTCCAACGCCTTCACCAACGGCGCTAAGCAATTGGTCGTACACGAAGCATTGGAAATCACCGTATGGCTGGCTTTGAGCGTATCGTGGTTCACGCCGTAGACGATGGTCGCATCCACCTCGCCGCCGCCCGGCGCCGAGATGATGACTTTGCGCGCGCCGGCGTGGAGATGCGCGCTGGCTTTTTCGCGGCTGGCGAAAAAACCGGTGCTTTCATGCACAACATCCACGCCGAGTTCGCCCCACGGCAATTGCGCCGGATCGCGTTGCGCCAACACTTTGATGCGGTCGCCGTTGATGATTAGGTGGTCGCCGTCCGCCTCCACGCGCGCGGGGAATTTGCCGTGCGCGGTGTCGTATTGGGTCAAGTGGGCGTTGGTTTGCGTGTCGCCCAGATCGTTGATGGCGACAATGCGAATATCATCGTACTCGGCTTCATACTTGGCGCGCAAAATGTTGCGCCCGATGCGACCATAGCCGTTAATGGCGACTTTAATTGTCATGGCGGTAACTCCAAACGGAATGAATTGAAATGTTGGTAACGATTTAGACGGCGGCGGCAGTGCTAATGGCAGAAATAGTGACAACGATAATGGATTGAGTAAGTGCGCTACAACACGCGGTTTACGCAATCCACGACATGCTCCACGGTGATATGAAAAGCCTTGAAAACCTCGGCGCCCGGCGCCGATTCGCCGAAGGTGTCAACGCCGACCACCAGCCCATCCAAGCCGACATATTCGCGCCATGGCGCGGTGACCCCGGCCTCCACCGCCACTCGCGCGCGCACTGCGGACGGCAACACCGATTCCCGATACGCGCGCGGTTGCGCCGCAAACCGATCCAGCGACGGCATGGACACCACGCGGATTTGCCGCCGCCGCAAGCGCGCGTGTTGCACCGCTTGCATTGCCAAGCCGACTTCGGAGCCGGTGGCAAGCAGAATGGCTTGCGGCGCGCCTTTGCATTCATGTAACACATACCCGCCCTTCTCAATCGCTTCCAGTTGCGTCGAGTCGCGCGGCTGATGCGGCAAGGCTTGCCGCGATAGTACCAAGCAAAACGGTTGCGCAACCGATTCGCACGCCGCCCGCCACGCCACCGCGGTCTCCACCGCATCGCATGGTCGCCACACCGACATGCGCGGCGTCAATCGCAAACTGGCGAGTTGTTCCACCGGCTGATGCGTGGGACCATCCTCGCCCAAGCCGATGGAATCGTGGGTGAACACAAAGATACTTGGAATTTTCATCAACGCCGCCATGCGTAACGCGTTGCGCGCATATTCGGAAAACATTAAGAAAGTGGCGCCGTACGGTTTGAAGCCGCGGTGCAGCGCGATTCCATTGACCATCGCCGCCATGGCAAATTCGCGCACGCCGAAATGAATATAATTTCCGCGCGGCGTTTGCGAGACGGCGCGCGATTGCGACCATAGGGTGAGATTGGATTCGGCTAAATCGGCTGAACCGCCGAACAATTCCGGCAGTAACGGACCGAATTGCTGCAACGCATTCTGCGAGGCTTTGCGCGACGCCACCGACTGCGCCGCCGCGTTAGTCGCCGCGATGATGTTGCGCGCTTCGTTTTGCCAAGCGGCGGGCAGTTGGCGGCCCAGTCGCCGCGTAAATTCGGCGGCAAGGTGCGGATGAGTTTGCTGATACGCGGCGAATTGTTGCGTCCAGCGTTGCTCGGCGGCGGCGCCGGTGGCGACCGCGCTCCACGCCGCGCGAATGGCTTCGGGAATCAAAAATGGCGGGTGCTGCCAATCCAGTTGCGCGCGCGCCAAGGCCACTTCTTGCTCGCCTAACGGCGCGCCGTGGCTGGCTGCTGTGCCGGCTTTGTTGGGCGAACCAAAGCCGATGATGGTGCGGCAACACAGCAGGCTCGGCTTGGCGGTTTCCGCTTTGGCGGCTTGTAGCGCGCGCCCGACCGCCGCTGGGTCGTGTCCGTCTATGTCGGGGATGACATGCCAGTTGTAGGCGGTGAAACGCTGCGGCGTGTGGTCGCTGAACCAGTCGCCCACTTCGCCGTCAATGGAAATGCCGTTGTCGTCATACAGTACTATCAACTTGCCTAATTGAAGCGTGCCGGCGAGCGAGCAGGCTTCGTGGGATATGCCTTCCATGAGGCAACCGTCGCCCACCAGCGCGTAGGTGAAATGATCAACGATGCGATGCCCCGGGCGGTTGAATTGCGCGGCTAAGGTTTTTTCCGCGAGCGCCATGCCGACCGCGTTGGCTAACCCTTGCCCGAGCGGTCCGGTGGTGGTTTCCACGCCCGGCGTATCGCCGTATTCCGGATGCCCGGGGGTGTTGGAGTGCAATTGACGAAATTGTTTGAGGTCGTCAACGCTCAATTCATAACCGCTCAAATGTAGCAGCGAATAAAGCAACATGGAGGCGTGCCCGTTGGACAACACAAACCGATCGCGGTCACACCAGTGCGGATTTTTTGGGTTGTGTTTGAGGTGGTCGCACCACAACACCTCGGCCAGGTCGGCAAGCCCCATGGGCGCGCCCGGATGACCGCTGGCGGCTTGTTGCACTGCATCCATGCTGAGGGCGCGAACGGCGTTGGCTTTCTGCCGTCGGCTCACCGTGACCATGGCGTCGCCGTTCAAGTGGTGCCAAACATTGTTTATGGGTTGCCGCTAAAGCAGTTACACATCGTCAATGAGCGACTCAATATAAGCCAATCGGCTGACCACTTCTTCG
>JAHRAW010000056.1 GCA_020027415.1 Gammaproteobacteria bacterium | reverse complement strand
GCACAAAGTCGCCACATTAGATGAACTTCCGCATGGGCGGGTTAAATCCGTGACCGCCGGCACCAAATCCATGGCGTTGACCAATATTAACGGCGACTACACCGCCATGGACAATCACTGCCCGCATCAAGGCGGACCCTTGGGCGAAGGTTCCATTGAAATCGGCAAAGACGGCAAGTGTTGGCTGCGTTGCCCATGGCACGGGTGGGATTTTGACCCGCAGACCGGGCGTCCACCGGGCGGGCATGAAGATTCCGGGCAAAAATTATATCCAATTGAAGTGCGCAAAGATGGCGTTTATTTAGGGTTGGAAGTGGAGCCGCAACGCGCGCCGACCATTTCGGATGTGATGGCGGAAACCATGGTGAACTGGGGCGTGCAATCGGTGTTTGGCATGGTCGGGCATTCCAACTTGGGGCTCGCCGACGCGTTGCGCGTGCAAGAGGGCAAGGGGAACATCAAATACTACGGCATACGCCACGAAGGTAGCGCGGCTTTTGCTTGCTCCGGCTATGCCAAAGCCAGCGGCAAAATGGCGGCTTGTTTAACCATCGCCGGACCGGGCGCCACCAATCTGTTGACCGGGCTGTGGGATGCGAAAGTGGATCGCGCGCCGGTGTTGGCGTTGACCGGGCAGGTTAATGTGCAAGTGTTCGGTCCCGGCGCCTTTCAGGAAATTGATTTGGCGTCGGCGTTTGCCTCGGTGGCTGATTTTAGCCAAACCGTTTTGCATACCAGCAAGCACGGCGAGTTGATGAGTTTGGCGTGCAAGAATGCGTTGGTCAATCGGCTGCCGGCGCATTTAATTTTTCCGGACGATGTGCAAACCATTGCCGCAAAACCGGGGGTGGATATCCAATCGCAAGTCGGTTCTCCGCACGGGCGGTTGGGTGATCACAACATCGCGCCGCCCGCCGCCGCCATTAAGCAATCGCTCGCATTGCTGAAGAAACATCGTCGCCCGATTATCATCGTCGGGTATGGCGCCAAGCATGCGATGCGCGAAGTCATCGCGCTTGCCGAAAAACTGAAAGCGCCGGTGCTGACCACCTTCAAAGGCAAGGGGCAGATTTCCGATGCGCATCCGTTAGCGGGCGGCGTGTTGGGGCGTTCCGGCACGCCCATTGCGAGTTGGTTTATGAACGAATGCGATTTGATTTTGGCGTTTGGTTCGTCCTTTTCCAATCACACCGGCATCACCGAAAAACGACCGATCATTCAAGTTGATTTTGAACAGATGGCGCTGGGTAAGTTTCATGCGGTCACCGTGCCGGTATGGGGCGAAGTGGCGACCACCGCGCGTTTGTTGCGCGAGCAGATAAGCGACGGTAAAGACGGCAAAGTTAACACCGTTGATCAAACCGATGAAGTGGCCGAACGCTGGAAGATTTGGCGCGCCGAAAAACAAAACCGCCGCAACGATGACAGTGGCAAAGGCATCAACTCAGCCGCCATTTTTGATGCGCTGACGCGCCTACTGCCGGACAACGCGATTATCGCGGTGGATGTGGGCAACAACACCTATTCATTCGGGCGTTATTTTGAATGCGCGCAACAATCGGTGCTGATGTCCGGCTATCTCGGCGCGATTGGATTTTCCTTTGCAGCCGCGTTAGGGGCGTGGGCGGCAACCCAAGATCAAGCCGAATTGCAGGGTCGCCCGGTGGTATCCATCGGCGGAGACGGCGGCTTCGGGCAGTATCTCGCCGACTTCACCACCGCGGTTAAATACAACATGAACATCACGCACATTTTGTTAAATAACCATCAACTGGGAAAAATCAGCAAAGAACAGCGCGCCGCGGAATGGCAAGTATGGCAAACCGCGTTGCACAATCCGAACTTTGCCGCCTATGCGCGGTTATGCGGCGCGTTCGGCGAACGCGTCACGCAGCCGGATAAACTGGACGCAGCCGTCCACAAAGCGCTTGCGCATCCAGGACCCGCATTGGTGGAAATTATTTCCGACGCAGATTTGATTTGACGAGAGTTGGATGGTTGATTGCGCGGCGCTAAGTTTGCCGATGGGGTGGGCGGTTGCATGAATTACGAAATAATCATCGCCTTAGTGGTGTTTGTCGCGGCTTCCGCGAGCACTCCGGGACCGAACAACTTTATGCTAATGGCATCGGGGGCGAATTTTGGAGTTCGGCGCAGCGTGCCGCATTTCTTCGGCATTATGTTCGGCGTGTTCATCATGGTGTTGTTGGTCGGCATGGGGTTGATGCAAGTGTTCGCCCGATTCCCGTTGGTTTATGTCACCCTCAAAACGCTCAGCATTCTGTATTTATTATTTTTGGCGTGGAAAATTGCCGTCGCCGCGCCGTTGCGCGATGACGCCGACTCCGACACTAAGCCAATCGGCAAACCGATTACTTTTCTCCAAGCGGCGTTGTTTCAGTGGGTCAATCCAAAAGCATGGGCGGTGATACTGACTGCAATCAGCGCGTATACTCCGCCGACGCATCCGCCGATTAGCGTCTTTATCGTGGCGATGACGTTTGCGCTGGTGCATTTTTTCGCCGGCAGCATGTGGATTTTAATTGGCACGCAACTGCGCCGCTTGCTAACCGAGCCGGTTAAGTTGCGAATTTTTAACTGCGGCGTGGCGGTGTTGTTAGTCGCTTCGGTGATTCCCGTTTTCTTTATTCAATGACCACGATTAATTTTATTCTCGCCGACGGAAGCCGCCATGCGATTGCGGCGGAGGACGGCGAGGTGGTTATGCAAGTGGCGCGGCGTCATCAGTTTGCCGGCATCTTGGCGGAATGCGGCGGCGTTTGTAGTTGCGCCACCTGCCATGTGCATATTGATCCGGCGTGGGTGGATAAACTGCCGCCGATAGAGGAGATGGAAAGCGACATGCTGGATTTCGCCGAGGGCGTGGACGATACCAGCCGCCTCAGTTGTCAGATTAAAATTACTCCGCAGTTGGACGGCGTGATGGTGCATGTGCCGGAGTCGCAGTATTGAAATCGGGGCGCGGTTGCGCCCGCTGTGCGCCGTTATTTTTCCCGGTTAACTTTCAATTGATGCGGATGCAGTTTGATGCGCAAGCAAACTTCACCACCCGCCGAACCAGCCTTGTGGCGTCCTTCCGCGGAGGCCATCGCCAACAGCAACATGTTTCGCTTCATGCAGCAAGCGGTCGCGCAGCATGGCATTGACGCAAACTACGATGCGCTGTATCAATGGAGCATTACGCAGCGCGAAGCATTCTGGGTGGCGGTGTGGGAATTCACTGGCGTGCAAGCCAGCCGTCGTTGGAATACGATATTGGAAAACGGCGACGCCATGCCCGGCGCGCGTTGGTTTGGCGGCAGTCGTCTCAACTTCGCGGAAAACTTATTGCGCTACCGCGATGACCATCCGGCAATTATTTTTTGCCGCGAAGGCGAGCAAGGAAATCAAACCCGCCGTCAATTAACCTATCGGCAACTTTATGCAGAAGTAGCGCGCATCAGCGAGTTGCTGAAATCCCTCGGCGTTCAATGCGGCGACCGCGTGGTTGGGTATATGTCCAATAGCCCGGAGGTGATTATCGCCATGTTAGCGAGCGTCAGCCTCGGCGCGATATGGTCGTCTTGTTCGCCGGATTTCGGCGTCAAGGGCGTGTTGGAGCGGTTTCGTCAGATCAAACCCAAAGTGTTGTTTGCCATAGATGGATATACTTATAACGGCAAGCAGTTTGATACCTTAGATGCGGTCGCCACGGTGGTCAAGGATTTGCCTACTGTTGCGCATGTCATCGTCACGCCATTGCTTAATTCCGCGTCTGCGGTTTCTAAGCGCGCATGGCTTGCAACTTTGCCTTCCGCGTTGGCGCGTAAAGCGATGCGTTTTGACGACTTCATCGCCGCCGCCGCCGAAATCAAATTCGCGCAACTTCCATTTTCTCATCCGCTGTATATTGTTTATTCATCCGGCACCACCGGCGCGCCGAAGTGCATCGTGCATAGCGCCGGCGGCGCCTTGTTGCAACACTTGAAGGAACATCAGTTGCATGTGGATATTCGCCGCGCGGATCAATTTTTCTACTTCACCACCTGCGGTTGGATGATGTGGAATTGGTTGGTCAGCGGGCTTGCCAGCGGCTGCACGCTCATTTTATATGACGGTTCCCCGTTCTTCCCGCAGCGCCAAAGTTTGTGGCAATTGGCTGCCGAGTTCGGCGTCAGCGTATTCGGCGTGAGCGCGCGTTATATCGCCGCGCAAGAGAAATCTGGAATCCGTCCCGGCGAGGCAACCGATTTATCCGCGTTGCGCGTGCTGCTGTCCACCGGCTCGCCGCTTGCGCCGCAAAGTTTTGATTATGTTTATCGGCATGTAAAAACAGACTTGATGCTTGCTTCCATTTCCGGCGGCACCGACATCGTTTCTTGTTTCGTGCTTGGCAACCCGATGCGTGCGGTGTATCGCGGCGAAATACAAGGTCCTGGGCTTGGCATGGCGGTGGCGGTGTATGAAGACGGCAAGCCAGTGCATGAGCGACGCGGCGAATTGGTTTGCACCAAACCGTTTCCCAGCATGCCGTTGGGATTTTGGGATGAACCCGACTCGAGTCGTTACCACGCCGCCTATTTCGCGCGCTTCAAAAATGTTTGGGCGCAGGGCGATTATGCGGAGATTACCGCGCGC
>JAHRAW010000028.1 GCA_020027415.1 Gammaproteobacteria bacterium | reverse complement strand
CATGAACAGTGCAATTTCTCGAATCAACGCGAAATTGGCGGGGATGTGACGGTTGATGTTATATAAATCCAGTTTGCTACTGAGCGGCGCTTTTAGTTTTGCGAGTAGCAGGCAGTAGACTAAGGTTTGCGCAAAGGTATCGGCAAAGGCGGGGAATTTAAGGTTGGCATCCAGAGCAGTTTTAAAACTTTCGAATAAGCCGTGCAGACGAAATTGGGTGGAATCATTTTCATGGGTTTTTAATCCTCTGCTTAAAATTACACAGCGCCCGGCCAAGGCTTCGGCAAGGAGTTTGGCGTCGCCGATTTTTTCGACTTGGGCAGTGAAAAATATGCGCAAGAGTTCGGTGAATTCGGTTTGGGTGTTTTGGCTCGGGTTTTCGCCCAGCGTGACTTCTTTAATAGGTTTGCCGTTGCGCAGCAGATGCCAACGCCATGAATCGGTGAGCATGATGTTGGAAGATAAGGCGCGGTATCTTGCGATTTGCGCTTTGGTGGTGGCGGCGCGCAGGTTGGCGTCTGGTTTTTTGCATTCCACATAGCCGATTATGCCGCCGCTTCTTGCTGTAATGCGAAAGTCCGGCGCACCGATGTGTTGCGTGCGACTCGGTTCCTGTAGGATTTCGGCGGCGTTGTCGGAAGCAGTGGCCTCGGCTAACTCCGCGACCGTGTTTTTGAGTAGCGTCTCTATCGGCGTGCGGTAGGAGAATTCGGTGGCTTGGTCTCCGCGCGCGGCGATGGCGGCGATTTGTTTGAGATAGGTTTTGATGAGTGCGGACATGGGGTGATTATCGGCTATCGGGAGACGCGTTGGCGGCGGGTGCGCGTTCTACGAACATCGCGTCACCATAACTGTAAAAACGGAATTTGTGGGCGATTGCGTGTTGATACGCGCGCATGATTTTTTCGGTGCCGGCAAAAGCGCATACCAGCATTAATAGGGTGGAACGGGGTAGGTGGAAGTTGGTAATTAGGGCGTCCACTACGCGGAAGCGGTAGCCGGGAACGATGAATAGGTCGGTGTCTCCGTGGTGGGGTTTGAGGGGTCCGTTGCGGGCTGCGGTTTCCAACGCGCGCACTACGGTGGTGCCGACTGCGATGATTCTGTTGCCGCGTGATTTTGCGTGGGTGATGCGCGCGCAGGCGTGGCGGTCAACTTCAATCCATTCGCGGTGCATGCGGTGGGCTTCGGCGGTTTCGGCGCGCAGCGGTTGGAAGGTGCCGGCGCCTACATGTAGGGTAATCGGCAGCCATTCAATTCCCGCTTGTTGTAATGCGTTGATGAGCGGTTGGTCGAAATGTAAGCCGGCGGTTGGTGCGGCTACTGCGCCTTGCACGCGCGCGTATACGGTTTGGTAACGCTGCAAATCTGCGGCCGCCGCCGGTCGCCGAATATACGGCGGCAGCGGTACTTTGCCGTGCGACTGAAACAAGGTCGGCATCTCGTCATGGTCGCTGCATTCTAAGATGAAAAACCCGTTGCGACGGTCGGTGACGGTTAGTTTGGCGGCGTCTACTTGTAGCGTCTGGGATATGCGTATGGGTTTGTTGGAACGCAGTTGCACCAGCGCGTGGCGGGAATCCAGGATGCGTTCTAACATAATTTCTACGCCGCCGCCGCTGGGCTTGCGCGCGTTGAGGCGGGCGGGTAGTACGCGGGTGTTGTTGACTACCAGCACATCGCCGGGGGTCAGCATTTTGCCGAGTTGCGCAAACTGAATTTCGCGCAACGCATCGCCACTTTCGCCGCCACCGTCACCGCCTTGCGCGCAGATGGTTAATAATCGGCTGGCGGTGCGCTCGGCGGACGGGAACTGGGCGATTAACTCGGGCGGCAGGGGGTAGTCAACTAGACGGGGGTGCATCGGCATCGAGTTCCGGTTCGCGAGCGCGATGAATAGTGAACTGGTTGAATCCGACCGCCAAAGCGTTTATATTGGTGGCTGTGCCGGGGTGGCGAAATTGGTAGACGCGCCAGATTCAAAATCTGGTTGGGGCAACCCAGTGTCGGTTCGAGTCCGACCCTCGGTACCATGTAGCATGCGCCATGCGATGCATAGCGAACCAATTGTGTCGGTGTATCGGTGTGTCGGCTTGCCGCGTTATTTTCAGCGACTTGGCGGTCGGCTACAACAACGATTGAGCGGCGCTGTGCACCGTGTCGGCAACCTGCCGGGCGAGTTTTTGCACGCGGCGGTGGTCTTCGCCTTCTATCATCACGCGGATTACCGGCTCGGTGCCGGATGGTCTGAGCACCACGCGACCGGTTGCGCCCAACTCCGCTTGCGCTTGTTGCACCGCGCTATTCACCCGCGCATGACGCGCCAGTTGCTTGCGGTCGGTGTTGCCCACCGCGACATTCAACATCTGTTGCGGAAATATATCCAAGCCCGTTAGCAAGTCATGCAACGCGCACTGCTTCTCCAACATGGTTTCCAGCACTTCTAAGGCAACGATGATGCCGTCGCCGGTGGTGCTTTTGTCCAAGCATAGGATATGCCCCGAGGCTTCGCCGCCCAACAGCCAGCCATTTTCGGTGAGCGCTTCATGCACATACCGATCGCCGACTTGGGTGCGCACGAACGCCACCCCCATTTTCTGCAACGCCAACTCCAGCCCCAAGTTGCTCATCACCGTGCCGACCACGCCGCCGAGCGAGCGCCGCCGCCGCGTTGCCAACAGATACAGAATTTGGTCGCCATCCACGCGCTTGCCATGGGCGTCCACCAACAACACACGGTCGGCGTCTCCATCCAGCGCAATGCCAAGGTCGGCGCCGCTTTCCACCACTTTTCCCATCAATGCGGTCAAATCGGTTGAGCCGCAATTTTTGTTGATGTTGAAGCCGTCCGGCTGATTGCCGATGGCGATCACCGTAGCGCCCATTTCGGCGAACACATGGGGCGCCACATCGTACGCCGCGCCGTTGGCGCAATCAATGACGATTTTCAATTCCGACAAGGTGCGCGTGGATGGCAGGGTGCCTTTGCAAAATTCAATGTAGCGCCCCTGCGCATCGTTCAGCCGTTCGGCTTTGCCTAATTGGCTTGAATTCACGCACTGCATGGGCTGCGCCATGCGGGCGTCAATCTTGGCGACCAATTCATCCGCCAACTTGGCGCCGGCGGCGGAAAAAATCTTGATGCCGTTGTCGTAGTAGGGGTTGTGGGACGCGCTGATCGCCACCCCGGCGCACGCCCGCGCGGTGCGCGTGAGATAGGCGATGCCCGGAGTCGGCAACGGACCAAGAAAACATACATTCACGCCGGCGGCGGAAAAGCCGGCTTCAAGCGCCGCTTCCAGCAGGTAGCCGGACACCCGCGTATCCTTGCCAATCAGGACTTTTTCGCCGCCGGCGGCGGTGGCGAACTCGCGCCCCACCGCCCAGCCGAGTTTCATCACCGTTTGCGGAGTGATTGGCTCCTCGCCGACACGCCCGCGTACGCCATCAGTGCCAAACAACGAACCTGGCATGGAAGTTAGGCGCTGGGCGTTAGCCGTTAGGTTAGGCCAGGCCGCCGGGATTCAGGTCCAGATCGGATTCGTCCAACTTCGGCGGTTGCCGGTCTTTATCAACGCCTTTACCGCCCTTAGATTCGGCGTCGGCGGCGGCGGTTGGCTTCGGTTTTGCGCCGGCGCCAGCAGCGGTTGGTTTGCGCTCGCCGGCTGGCGGCGGTTTCGGCTTCTTGCCATGCATGATGTCATCCACTTGCTGGGCGTCCAACGTTTCCCATTCAAGCAACGTAGCCGCCATCTTTTCCACTTTGGCGCGGTTTTTTTCAATAATTTTGCGCGCGCGCGTGTATTGCTCGTTGATGATGCGGGAAATTTCCTGTTCCACTTTTTCGGCGGTTTGTGGGCTGACATTGCGATGCGACGCCATTTCCCGACCGAGAAACACCTCGCTGGTGTTTTCGCCATATACGCGCGGTCCCATTGCCTCGCTCATGCCCCAACGCGACACCATGTTCTGCGCCATTTTGGTGGCTTGTTCAAAATCATTTTCCGCGCCGGTGGTCTTCTGTCCCATGAACACTTCTTCCGCGATGCGCCCGCCATGCAGCACCGCGATGCGCGCCAACAGATACTCGCTGTTGTAACTGTGTTGATCTTCCTCCGGCAATTGCATGGTAACGCCCAACGCCCGACCGCGCGGAATAATGGTAACTTTATGCACTGGGTCGGTGTATTCGTGCAATACTTTCGCCACCACCGTATGCCCCGATTCGTGATACGCGGTGTTCTTGCGTTCCTTTTCGGACATCACCATGGAGCGCCTTTCAAGCCCCATCAATATCTTGTCTTTGGCTTTCTCAAATTGTTCCATGCCGACTAATTTGCGCGCTTCGCGCGCCGCGAACAACGCCGCTTCGTTGATTAAGTTGGCTAAATCGGCGCCGGAAAACCCCGGCGTGCCGCGCGCGATGATGGAGGCGTCAATGTCATCCGCCACCGGCACTTTGCGCATATGCACTTTCAATATCGCTTCGCGCCCGCGAATGTCCGGCAACGGCACATACACTTGTCGGTCAAAGCGCCCCGGTCGCAGCAACGCCGGATCCAGCACATCCGGGCGATTGGTCGCGGCGATGACAATCACCCCTTCGCCGGGATCAAAGCCGTCCATTTCCACCAATAACTGGTTGAGGGTCTGCTCGCGTTCATCGTGTCCGCCGCCGAGCCCGGCGCCGCGTTGCCGCCCGACCGCGTCAATTTCGTCAATGAAAATGATGCACGGCGCGCTTTTCTTGGCTTGCTCAAACATATCCCGCACTCGCGACGCGCCGACGCCGACAAACATCTCCACAAAATCGGAGCCGGCAATGGAGTAAAACGGCACTTTGGCTTCGCCAGCAATGGCTTTCGCCAACAACGTTTTACCGGTGCCGGGGTTGCCGGTCATCAGCACGCCACGCGGAATATGCCCGCCGAGTTTCTGAAATTTGGCGGGCTCGCTCAGAAAATCCACCAGTTCGCCAACTTCTTCCTTAGCTTCGTCCACGCCGGCGACATCCTCAAAGGTCACATTGTTTTTGTCTTCGGTCAGCATGCGGGCTTTGCTCTTGCCAAAACTGAACGCGCCGCCACGTCCGCCGCCCTGCATCTGCTTCATAAAGAAAATCCACACGCCGATGAGCAACAAAATCGGGAATGAACTAATCAGCAAATGCACCAACAGCGAAGTTTCTTCTTCCTTTTTGGATTTAATTTTGACTCCGTGCGTGAACAGATCGTCCACCAGTTTCGGGTCGTTGGGCGCGTAGGTGGTGAATAACTCACCGCTGTGCGTACTGCCGCGAATGATTTCGTCGGCGATTTCCACCTGCGCGACATTGCCCTGCTGCACATGCGTCAGAAAAGTGGAATAGTCAATTTCGGCGCGGTCTTCGCGCTTGGGGCCGGTGAAGTTGTTGAAAACCGACACCAGTACCATGGCGACCGCCACCCACACCAAGATGTTTTTTGCGATATTAGACACGGAGTATGTTCTCAGTCGTGGTGATGGTTTGGGGCGATTTTGCAATCGCGCTTTCAAGCGTGCGTTTCTGTTCCCATTGTCGTTTCGGCGCCGGTTCAGTATAAACCATTCAATCGCTGGCGCATGATTAAACGGCGGTCGCGGCCGAATCGCCCGCCACGTGAAACCCTTACTACATGAAGTGGGGGCGGAAATCTGTGAAAACAACCATATTTGCCGGGCAATTTTTCACGCCGCGCCGTGATATCCGCGCGCCAACAAGTAGATTTCTTTGGATTGCGGGCGCGAAGCCGGCGGTTTGACGGTGCGCACCTGCGCGAACTCGGCGCTGAGTTGGGCGCGCAAGTCGGCGGTGGTTTCGCCGACAAAAAGTTTGCTCAATAATTGACCGTCCGGCTTCAAACTATGCCGACAAAATTGCACGATGGCGTGTTGCAATTCCGCCGCGCGCGCTTGGTCGGCGCTGCGTATGCCGCTGATATTCGGCGCCATATCGGATAACACCACATCCGCGCGTCCGCCATGCCGGGCGAGGGCGGCGGCGATTTGCGCGGTTACCGCAGTTTGCGTGAAATCGCCATGGATAAACTGCACTTTGTCAATAACTTGCATAACCAAACAATCCACCGCCACGACCTGATTTGCGGCATGTACTTGATTGGCGGCGTATTGCGACCAGCCGCCGGGCGCCGAACCGAGGTCCACGATGATTGAATCTGCTTTCAGTAAACGGTATTGACGGTCAATTTGCGCAAGTTTGAACGCCGCCCGAGAGCGGAAGCCCAATTGACGCGCCTGTTTCACATACGGGTCGCGCTGTTGGCGCGCCGCCCATTGCCCGCTTTTGCCGCGCGTTTTACCGGGTAACCCCATTGCGCAATCGCCTCCTTGACCGAGATAGAACGACACCACCAGAACTACGCCACGCAGGTTTGCAATCGCCATACCGAGACCCTACAATCCACCCTTATGGTTGCCATAAGGCAATCCTAAAATGATGCGCGCCGCCAACCTCATCTCTCCCAACCCGTAGCGGCAAGCACCGGGCTCAATCTCATTCAGCAAAACCGCCGCCGCGCACAAAATCATAACCCAATGAAAGCCTTTGACAACATTAAGGTGCTTGATTTCACCCATGTTCAGTCGGGACCAACCTGCACGCAACTGCTCGCCTGGTTGGGCGCGGATGTAATTAAAATTGAACGCCCGGGAATCGGCGATGCGACGCGCAACCAACTGGTTGATATGGAAGGCGCCGATTCGTTGTATTTCACCATGCTCAATCACAACAAACGTTCGCTCACGCTCAACACGAAACATGATGGCGGCAAAAAAATTTTAGAACGCTTGGTGAAAAAATGCGATGTGTTGGTGGAGAACTTCGCGCCCGGCGCATTGGATCGCATGGGCTTTCCCTGGCAACGCATCCAGCAACTCAACCGCGGCATGATTTTGGCGTCCATCAAAGGCTTTGGCGACGGTCCGTATGAAGATTGCAAAGTGTATGAAAATGTCGCGCAGTGCGTCGGCGGCGCGGCTTCCACCACCGGCTTTCCCGACGGTCCGCCATTAATCAGCAGCGCGCAGGTCGGCGATTCCGGCACCGGGCTACATTTGGCGTTCGGCATTGCCGCCGCGCTTTTTCAGCGCGAACGAAGCGGCCGCGGACAACGCGTATTCGCGCCGATGCAAGACAGCGTGTTAAATTTATGTCGGGTCAAGTTGCGCGACCAACAGCGTCTGGTTGCCAGCGGGGTGCTGGAAGAGTATTCGCAGCACGGCGATGGCATCGCGTTCGGCGACACCACCCCGCGCGCCGGCAATGATTCCGGCGGCGGGCAGCCGGGGCGAATTCTCAAATGCAAAGGCTGGCAGCACGACCCCAATGCGTACACTTATTTCATCACCCAAGCGGCGGTTTGGGGCAATATCTGCGAACTCATCGGCAAGCCGGAGTGGAAACAACATCCGCACTACGCCACGCCGGCGCAACGACTACCGCGCCTGAATCTCATCTTCGGCGCGATTGAGCAATGGACCAAGCGCAAAACCAAGTTTGAGGTGATGGCGGCGTGCATGCCGTTGAAGATTCCGGTTGGACCAATTTTATCCATGAAAGAACTCGCGGCCGACCCGGCGCTACGAAAAAGCGGCACGGTGGTGGAAGTTGACCACCCGCAACGCGGAAAATATATCAGCGTCGGATGTCCGATTAAACTATCCGACTCGGCGGTACAAGTGGAGCGCGCGCCGCTGTTGGGCGAGCATAGCGAAGAAATTCTGCGGCAAATGCTCGGCTATTCTGAGGCTGAAGTGGCTGCCATCCAAACCGCCGGCGTCGTCTAACCAAGCGCTGAGAAAACACGATGAGCAAACGAATCGTAATTCACCAAATCGGCGCCGCCGAAGTGATGAAATGGGAAAGCGAACGCCTTGCCAAACCACAGCCGCATGAAATTCAGCTTCGCCACACCGCCATCGGTCTAAATTTCATTGATGTGTATTTCCGCAGCGGCGTTTATGCGGCGCCGCAATTGCCGTTCACCCCGGGGCTGGAAGCCGCCGGCATTGTGCAGCAGGTCGGTTCGGAGGCGACCGATTTCCGCCCCGGCGATCGCGTCGCGTACGCGTCGCCGCCCATTGGCGCGTATTGCGCAGCGCGTAACTTGCCGGCGGCACGCGCGATCAAAATTGCCGCCGGCATTGACCAACGAACCGCCGCCGCGATTATGCTCAAAGGCATGACCGCGCACTATCTATTGCGCAGCGCCTACCGAGTTCAAGCGGGCGATTTCATTTTGTTTCACGCCGCCGCCGGCGGAGTCGGCCTGATTGCCTGTCAATGGGCAAAGCACCTCGGCGTTCAGGTAATTGGCACGGTCGGTTCGGATGAAAAAGCCGAGTTGGCGCGCGCCAACGGTTGCGCGCATGTGATTAATTACAATCGTGAAAATTTTGTTGCGCGGGTTGCCGAGATTACCGACGGCAAAGGTCTGCCGGTGGTGTATGACTCGGTCGGGCAAGCCACTTTCAGCGCGTCGCTGGAGTGCCTAAGCGCGCGCGGCACAATGGTGTCGTTTGGGCAATCGTCCGGCAAAGTCGCGCCGCTGGACATTGGCTTGCTCAGCGCCAAAGGCGCCCTCTACCTAACGCGCCCCACGCTGTTTCATTACACCGCCCAACGCGACGAGTTGGTGTATCGCGCCGGGGAGGTGTTTGACGCGGTGCTGTGCGGCGCAATCAAAATCAGCATCAACCAAAGTTACCGCTTAGCCGACGCCGCAACCGCGCATCAGGATTTGGAGAATCGCCGCACCACCGGTTCAAGCGTTTTGATTCCGTAACCAATCGTCAGTCCCGCGCGGCGATAACTCGTCATTCCCGCTCAACCCCCCTATTCGTCATTCCCGCGATCTTTTGAGCGGGAATCTCCATGCGAGAATCTCATTATTCCACCGATATCAATTGACATTGCCGCCCAAGTTGGTTACATTCCATCCCCTAGCGCAGGCCACCAAATCAAGTTGCCTGCTTCATACAACCACATTTTTACCAAACCATCAGCGAGGATTCCCATGCAACACACAGTCCACCCTCCTATCCCCGTTTTGATGAGCTGCTGAAATAAAAAACCCAACAGTTTGCCGCTTACAAAAACCCTCAAT
>JAHRAW010000021.1 GCA_020027415.1 Gammaproteobacteria bacterium | reverse complement strand
CGGTTTTTTCCACCATGAATTGTGCATAAATGGGCTTGCTAAAACTGGGCCAACCGGTGCCGGATTTATACTTGTCGGCGGAAGAAAACAACGGCTCTCCGGAAACAACATCCACATAAATGCCCGTTTCTTTGTGATCCCAGTATTCATTGCGAAAGGGCGCTTCGGTGCTGTCCAGTTGGGTCACTTGGTATTGCAGGTCGGTCAATTGCGCCTTCAGTTCGGCGTTGGGCGGCTTGCGATATTGCGCATAAGGCGCCGTTGCCGGTTGGCTGGCGTCGCCCTGCGCGTTGGGCGCGGCGTTGGGCGCACTATGGTTCGCACTGGTTTCTTCATACGCGGCGTGCAAATCTTCGCCCCAAGTTTTTTCTAAGAATTGGTCGCGTCCGGAACCGTGGCGGTAGATTTTGTAACGATATGGATTGGTTTTGTAGTAGTTCTGGTGATAACTCTCGGCTTTGTAAAAAGTTGGCGCTGCGCTAATCTCCACCTTGATTGGCTTGTCAAAACGCCCCGAGGCTTGCAGTTGGTCGCGGGAAACGATGGCAAGATCTTTTTCCTGTTGGTTGTGATAATAGATGGCGGGGCGATACATGCTGCCGCGATCTACAAATTGCCCGTGCGCATCGGTTGGGTCAATTTCCCGCCAGAAAGCATGCAGCAGTTGCGGGTATGAAATTTTGCGCGGGTCGTATTGCACCTGCACCGCTTCGGTGTGCCCGCTGCCGCCGCCCCCGACTTGTTGATAGGTGGGGTTTTCAGTATGACCGCCGGTATAGCCGGAAATCACTTCGCTGACCCCGGGCAGTTTTTCAAAGGTGGATTCCAAACACCAGAAGCAGCCGCCGGCAAGGGTGGCAACCGCCACCTCCGCTGCGTTGCTTTCGGCTACCGCGCCGGCATTGGCGCTGGAATCGGAATTGGCTACCGCGTGCTGCCGGGTGGGCTGCGCAAGCCAACCCCAGAGCAACGCCGCAACCGCAACCGCACTTAGACTGAGAAAAAGGCTACGTTTCATTTTGACCTCGCATACTAGTGAAAAACCAACATCAAGTAAAAAACCGAAGCGAGCGCATCGCGGTTTCGGGCGCGTTCGCTCATGAATTTAGAATTTGGAATCCGCATTCGCATTCGCATTCGCATTCGCATGGCTTGCATTGTAACCCCATTGGCTTGCTCCCGTTGCGCGCCGACCGATGCTTTGTCCAATTAGAAGATATCCAATTTCAGCGGGTAATTCAATCCACTTTGGGTTAAAATTTTAAGCAATCATCGCGTATTTTTCATCCCTTTTCGGTCGGCACTATGGCATCCAAGCGAGCAATCTATTTAGGCGTGAATGTTGATCATGTGGCGACCATTCGTCAATCTCGCGGCACCGAATATCCGGATCCGGTGGAAATGGCGTTGCACGCCGAACAGGCCGGCGCCGATGGCATCACCATGCACTTGCGCGAAGATCGGCGGCATATTCACGATTCAGACATTGAGCGTATGGCGGCTTGCGCCGCCACCAAATTGAATCTGGAAATGGCGGCTACCGCGGAAATGCGCGAAATCGCCCTGCGGGTGAAGCCGGCTGAAGTGTGCATCGTGCCGGAACGGCGGGCTGAACTGACCACCGAAGGCGGGCTGGATGTGGCGCGCCATGCCGCGCGCCTCGCCGATTTGGTGGCGGCTTTTCATGCGGCGGGGATTCGCACTTCGTTGTTTATTGACCCGCAGCCGCGCCAAATAGACGCCAGCAAAGAAATCCATGCGCCGGTGATTGAGTTGCACACCGGAAAATATGCCGGCGCGCGCAGTCGGCAAGCGCGGCAACATGAGTTGACGGCGTTGGTCGCCGGCGCGCAATACGCGCAGCAGGCGGGGCTGGTGGTCAACGCCGGGCACGGCTTGCACTACACCAACACTCAAGCCATTGCGGCGCTCCCCGAAATCAACGAACTGAATATCGGGCATGCCATTGTGGCGCGCGCGATGGCGATAGGAATGGCGCCGGCGGTTGCTGAAATGAAGCATTTGATGAATGCGGCAAGGTCTCACTAAGTAACTAAGCAACTGAGCAACTAAATAACTGGAGCGCAATGCGGTGAAATTTTGCCAACATTACACCAGCAACGCCGCCGCCGCGCGGCGTCCGTCGCCGACTAAGGCATTGTAGGTGCGACACGCCGCCGCCGTGTCCATGGTTTCCAGCCCGATGCGTTTGCGCATCAGCGGTTGGGTGACAGCGGGCGGCGGCAAGCCGAGGCGCTTGCACTGCGCCGGGTTGCCAAGCCCGAGGATCACCACCTCTTGCTCCAAATCTGCGAGGCGCTGAAAATCAGCCAGGGCCAACGCGCCGCCATCATCCACCTCCCACAACTGCACACCTTGCGGCGTTACGATTAAATTTTGTCGATACCAAACGTTCGCAATTCGGATGCGGTAACGCGCCACGCCGCGTTGGCTTTGATTATGCGCTGCGCCGCTTTGCCTGGGCGCCAATTCACATGCCTCAATCAGCAGCGAATCAGGTCGCTTGTGGAGGGAAAGTTTCATACAATCAAGTTTGCTACAATCGTTTGGTATGCCGAAAGCCAAAACCCAAAGTCCATTGGTGGTGCGCATCAAATAGCGCGCCGCCGTTTGTTTTATTTTATCACTTCCGTTTCTCAAACCTTCTCATTGTCACGGTGAAAGCGGTTAATGTTGGCTTATTAGGCGTCGGCACGGTCGGCGGCGGCACCTTGGAAGTGTTGCGCAGAAACGCGGATGAAATCAGCGCGCGGGCGGGGCGCACGATTCGCGTGGTCAAAGCCGCGGTGCGGGATGTGACGCGCGCGCGGTCGGTCAGCATGGACGGCATCGCGCTCACTGCCGACCCGTTTGAGATCGTCGGCGACCCCGGCATTGATATCGTGGTTGAGTTGCTCGGCGGCGAAGATATCGCCAAACAGGCGGTGCTGCAAGCGGTGGACAACGGCAAGCATGTGGTGACCGCCAATAAGGCGTTGATTGCGTTGCACGGCAACACCATTTTTGAGCATGCCCAGCGGCGCGGGGTGATGGTTGCCTTTGAAGCGGCGGTCGCCGGCGGCATTCCGATCATTAAATCCATTCGCGAAGGCTTGGCGGCGAATCGCATTGAATGGCTGGCTGGAATTATCAACGGCACCTCCAACTACATTTTGAGCATGATGGAGGCGGAGGGTAGCGATTTTGATGGCGCCCTCAAGCAGGCGCAAGCCTTGGGCTATGCGGAAGCGGACCCGCAGTTTGACATAGCGGGCACCGACGCGGCGCACAAACTCACCATTCTCGCTTCAATCGCGTTCGGCATTCCACTGCAATTTGAGCGCGTGTATGTGCAAGGCATCACCGCCATTACGCTGACCGACATCATCTATGCGCGCGAACTCGGCTATCGCATCAAGCCGCTGGGATTGGCGCGGCGCACCGCCGAGGGGCTTGAATTGCGCGTGCACCCGACCTTGATTCCGCAGCCATGCTTGCTCGCCAATGTGGATGGGGTGATGAATGCGATCTTGGTGCGCGCCGATGCAGTGGGCACAACTTTATACTATGGCGCCGGCGCCGGCGCGGAGCCGACCGCCTCCTCGGTGGTGGCTGATTTGGTGGATGTGGTGCGCGCGATTACGACCGACCCGGAAAATCGGGTGCCGCACTTGGCTTTTCAGCCGGGGTTGTTGGCGGCTGCGCCGATGTTATCCATTGAGCAAATAGAAACCGCTTATTACATGCGCCTGAATGTGCTGAATCGCCCCGGTGTGTTGGCGGCGATTACCAAAATCTTCGGCGACAGCGATATCAGTCTGGAAACGGTGTTGCAAAAAGGCTTTCCAAAAGACTCAGACCCAGAATCACGCTCACGCTCACGACCGGAACATGGCAAATCCAACCAACGCGTGACCATCATCATGCTGACGCAGAAAACGCGCGAGCGCAACTTCAGCGTAGCCTTGAAAAAACTATCTCAACTGGAGGCGGTGGATGACAACATCGTTCGCATCCGGTTGGAGAATTTGTCCTAAATAAAAGCAAGCTCGGCAATCATGGATTGGTTTG
>JAHRAW010000009.1 GCA_020027415.1 Gammaproteobacteria bacterium | reverse complement strand
CCGCGCCACCGACACCGCCACCAACGCCATACTGTTGCAGGGCAAGGTGGAGTTCTAACGCAACCGCGCATTATTAAAAGCCCCGCTATCCAGCGGGGTTTTTTATTGGATTCCCGCTTAAAATACTGCGGGAATGACGAAAGGGGAAAGATTCCTGCTTAAATCCTGCCGCAGGTTTTAAGCGGGTGACTACGGGGATGGCGAGACGGCGTGCGTGCCGCGACTTTCAAAGTATGGGCGGCTTAAAAACAGGAAACATATCGTGGAAAGCCCGGCCGCGCCAAACAGCATGCACATCACCATAATTTGGTAGCGGGAGGCAATTAGCGGCGACACGCCGGACAAAATCTGCCCGGTCATCATGCCCGGCAATGCCACCAGCCCGACCGCGAACAGCGAATTCACCAGCGGGATGAGCGCGGTGCGTAGCGCGCGCGCGCGGGCTTTGGTATATGCGATCGGCGGCGCGATGTTCAATTCGGCTTGCAGGCGGTCGGCGGCGAGGCTGATGCCGTTCATGCTGTTGGAAAAAATCATGCCCGCCAGCGGAATGAAAAAATTGGGCTGATACCATGGGGTTAGGCTCAGCACCCACTGCGTAACCAACCACAACACGCCGCCGCCGCCGAGCAGAATGGACAACAACGCAATCCAAACCAGCGCGCGGCGATGATGCGGGATGGTGCGCAGCGCAATCCAACTGGACAGCAACGCCATGCCCGCCACCAATAACAGCACGATGGCGGCGTGTTCAACCGCGAAAATCCACAGCAGGGCATAGCCGACTAACATCAGTTGTAGCAGCATGCGGAAGAAGGCGTATAACACATTGGCGATTTCCAACGACCACCAATAAAACACCGCGATCACCAACAACACCGGCAGAAACGCCAGCGCGAGGTGGGGTAATGGGATGATGGCTACGGTGGTGGCATCCATGCGTTTATACGCCCTTGTCGCCGCGCGCCAAGCGTTCCGCCGGCGCGCAAAATTCGGCGTCATCCAATTTACCCAAGTGGTCTTCAAACCAACTCCGCAAGGGTTGCAACTCGGCGGCGTATAAATCGCGCCGCAGCAGTTTGATCACCCGCGGCAAATGTCGCAGGTAGGTGTCTTTGCCGTCGCGCAACCACAGACGCACGAAGATGCCCGCCACTTTGCAGTGGCGGTGCGCGCCCCACACCAAGCGGTGGTGGCGCAGGGCGTGCGGATTGAGCGCGCGATTCTGGCGGTGGTATAAACGCAGCATGTCGGCCACCAAGGATGGAGCAAGATCGCGGCGCGCGTCTGCTAACAACGACACCAAATCATACGCCGGCGAGCCGATGACTGCGTCTTGGTAGTCCAGCAGCGCGCAGGCGCGATGGGGGTCGCCGTTGCCGTCGCATAGCACCAGGTTGTCCACATGGTAATCGCGCAACACCAACACCGCCGGCAGCGGCGGCAACTGCGCCAACAGGCTTGCCCACACTTGATGAAACTGCGCCCGCGCCGCCGCGTTCACCGCCCGCCCGGTGGCGGCGCGCAGATACCAATCCAACAGCAGGTCGGCTTCGGCGTTGGCAACGCGCGCATCGTAGGCGGGCAGCGCAATGTTGGTGGCTGCGGGGTGTTGGTGGATGCGGCTGAGCGCGCCGATGGCGTGCCGATAGAGCGCGGCTGGGTGGTGTCCGCGGTCCAGCAGTCGGCTAAAGGTACGGTCGCCGAGGTCTTCCAGCAGTAGCAATCCGTGTTCGCGGTCGTGCGCGTAAATTGCCGGCGCGCGCGCGCCGAGTTTTGTGAGATGTTCGGTAACCGTGACGAAGGCGGCGGTGTTTTCCAGCGGCGGCGGCGCGTCCATGAGTATGGCCGATGCGGTCGCCGTGTTATTGGCGGTGTCAGCGGCGGCAACAGCAACAGCAACAGGTTTGCGCCGCAAGCGGAAGTAGTGGCGAAACGACGCATCCGGTTTAAGTGGCTGAATTTCCGCATCCTGCCACCGCTGCTTGGCAAGAAAGCGGTGGCGAAGGCGTGCGCGGGAGTCAGTCATTGGCGAGGTTGCACCCAGCGGCGAAGCACAAGCGCTGGATGACGCATTGGCAAAGTCACTCGCCACCGAGTCAGGCGGCGCCTGACTCGGTTAAAATCTCGTATCCGTTATCAGTGACCAAAAGGGTATGTTCCCATTGCGCCGACAAACTGCGGTCTTTGGTAATCACCGTCCAGCCGTCCGGCAGCAACAAGGTTTCTTTTTTGCCGACATTAATCATCGGTTCAATGGTGAAGGTCATGCCGGCTTGGATTTCCAGCCCGGTGCCGGGCGCGCCATAGTGCAACACATTCGGCTCTTCGTGGAACGCCCGGCCGATGCCGTGTCCGCAATACCCGCGCACCACCGAAAACCCGTTGCGTTCGGCGTGTTGCTGAATGGTATGCCCGATATCGCCGAGGCGGATTCCCGGTTTCACCAACTCAATGCCCTTATGCAAACACTCATAACTAATTTGACACACGCGCCGCGCGCGGATGGACGGGTCGCCGACCAAGAACATGCGGCTGGTGTCGCCGTGGAATTCATCCTTGCGCACGGTCACATCTATATTGAGAATGTCGCCGTTTTTGAGTTTCTTGTCGGCTGGAATGCCGTGGCACACCACATGGTTGATTGAGGTGCAGATGGATTTTGGGAAGCCGCGATAATGCAGCGGCGCCGGCACGGCTTGTTGGCGGCTGACGATGAAATCGTGGCAGCGTTGATTGAGTTCATCGGTGCTCACGCCGACTGCGACATGTTCGCCGATCATATCCAACACTTCCGCCGCCAAGCGCCCGGCGACTCGCATTTTTGCCGCTTCGGCGGCGTTTTTAATGGTTACCGGCATGCGGATTGGGAGGCGAATGGAGTATGTGGAAAGGGACGGGCGGAATCGAGTATGTTGCCAAATTATGCTGTTTTCTGCAATCACTTTGGTATAAAATACTTTTTCATCGCCGGCGGCAACCCGTCGGCATTATCTCGCACACGGCGATTATGTCCGCCTGGGTGCCGTGGAATCGGTTCTGCCGCCCACGGTTGGCGCACAGTAACCGTGGAGGAATAACCCATACCATTGAAATTTTTGACCATGGCTGAAATCACCATGCGCCGACTGCTCAAAGCCGGCGCGCACTTCGGACACCAAACCCGTTACTGGGCGCCCAAAATGGCGCCGTATATCTTTGGCGCCCGCAACAAAATTCATATCATCAATCTGGAAAAAACCTTGCCAATGCTGCGGCAAGCGGCCGACTACTTAGGCGTCGTCGCCGCGCACGGCGGTAAGATTTTGTTCGTCGGCACCAAGCGGCAGGCCGGCAAATTAGTCCGCGAACACGCCATCCGTTGCGGGGCGTCGTATGTTGACCACCGCTGGTTGGGCGGCATGCTGACCAACTACAAAACGGTGAAGAACTCCATCGCGCGGCTGAAAGAACTGGAGCAGTTGTTTGAATCGGGCGGCGCCGCCAGATTGACCAAGAAAGAGGCGTTGCAACTTGAACGAGAGCGCACCAAACTGGATAAAACGCTGTCCGGCATCAAGGACATGGACGGGTTGCCGGCGGTGCTGTTTGTGATTGATGTTGAGCAGGAATATATTGCGGTCGCCGAAGCCAATAAATTAAGCATTCCGGTGGTGGCGGTGGTGGACACCAATTGTTCCCCGCAGGGCATTGATTACATCATTCCGGGCAATGACGATTCCACCCGCGCGATTCTAATTTATTTGGAAGCGGCGGTTGCCGGCATCACCGCAGCGCGCGCCGCCGCCGTGGCGGTGGCAAGCGATGCGCAACCCAGTGAAGCGGATGACCGCGGCGTGGCGCGCGCGCCGGCGGTGGTGAAAGACCCGGCCACCGCCGCGCAAGCGGAGCAAGTCAAGCAAACTAAGGAGGCGACACCGGAAGCCGCCAAAGTCAAAATCAAAGCCAAAAAAACGGTGCTCAAAGCCACTGAGCCGGCGGCGAGTGAGGCGAGCCAAGCCGCCGCCAAAATGAAAGCGGAAGCGGAACAGAAAGCGGGGGCGAAAGCGCCTACCGGCAACGCCAAAACAATCACCTTGACGGCAACCGAGACGAAACCGAAGGCTGCAACCAAGACCGCCGCCGGCAAAGCGAGCGCGGAGGCGGCGGCACCCGCCGAAGTTAAGCAAACCGCGAGCAAGGTGACCGCGCGCAAAACCAAAGCAGCGGTTGCCAAGAAAGCGGTTGCCAAGAAAGCGGTCGCCAAGAAAACCGTAGCCAAGAAAGTCGCCGCTAAGAAAACCGTAGCCAAGAAAGCGGTTGCCAAAGTCGCGAGCAAGGCAAAAAAGTGATGCGCGCGCAGGTTGATAAAAGCAGGTTGTTGGCGGACGCCAAGCCCAAATCTAAGTCCAAACCCAAGTCTAAGTTAACGCGATTATTTTCAGGAGAGAACACCGATGGCGATTAGCGCATCCATGATTAAAGAACTGCGCGCGCGCAGCGG
>JAHRAW010000004.1 GCA_020027415.1 Gammaproteobacteria bacterium | reverse complement strand
AAGGGTTGGTGAAATTAAGAACTTAAACCATACAGGAAAATCGCCGAATTTACAAGTGCAAGGAATTAACATCGGGCGACTCAGCCAACCAAATTGCCTGTATACTTGACAACAAACAAATCGGACGAGAAACAGATCGCCGATCCGTTGCCGCCGCCATGCCCGACCGTACCGCCCAAATCGCCCGCCATACCCGCGAAACCGAGATTTCCGTCACGGTCAATCTGGATGGCACCGGCACCGCGCGTTTAGATACCGGCGTGCCGTTCCTTGAACACATGCTTGACCAAGTCGCGCGCCACGGCGTGCTGGATCTGGACATTGCGGCGCGCGGTGATTTGCACATTGACGACCATCATACGGTGGAAGACATCGGCATCACCTTCGGGCAAGCCGTGGCGCAGGCGGTGGGCGACAAAAAAGGCGTGCGCCGCTATGGGCATGCGTATGTGCCGTTGGACGAAGCGTTGAGTCGGGCGGTGGTGGATTTTTCCGGGCGACCGCTGTTGGTGATGGAGGCGGCTTTTCCCGATGCGCAAATCGGGCGTTTTGCAACCGGTTTGATCCATGAATTTTTCCAAGGGTTTTGCAATCATGCGCTGGTCACCTTGCACTTAGATAATTTACGCGGCGTCAATTCCCACCATATCGCCGAGACGATGTTTAAGGCATTTGCCCGCGCGTTGCGAATGGCGGTGGAACCGGACCCGCGCATGCGCGATATTCCTTCCACCAAAGGGGTGCTGTAAGCAAGCGGCAATATCAGCGCGCTACCTCGGCGTTGCACCGCGCGTACAGATACAGCGTTACCGTAGCGTAATGCCCAATCAACCTTCGCATGCCCAATATCGTCATCGTTGATCTTGGCACCGGCAATCTCCGCTCGGTCTACAATGCGGTGCAACATGTTTGCGTCGCCATGCCAGTTTCGGCTTGCGTTTGCGTTAGCGACGAGCCGGCTGTGATTGCCGCCGCTGGGCATTTGATTCTGCCCGGGCAAGGCGCGCTGGGCGCGTGGATGCAGCAGTTGAACGCCGATTCGGCGTTGCGCGCCGCGGTGTTGACGCGCTTGCAACGCGACCGCGGTCCGGTGTTGGGGATATGCCTCGGCTTGCAAGCGCTCTACGCGCACAGCGCGGAAAACGGCGGCACCGCCGGGCTGGGGCTGCTTAAAGGCGTGGTGCGGCATTTTTCCGAGCGCCGCGGCGACGGCGCCACTGCCAACGCGGGCGGCGAAAATTCGCTTGGCGGGGTGGACAAAATTCCGCATATGGGCTGGAATCGCGTGCGCCACACCCGCGCCCATCCGCTATGGCGCGGCATCGCCGACCGGCAACGTTTTTATTTTGCGAACAGTTATTTTGTGGACAGCGAACAACGTAGCGAAGTGGTCGGCGAATGCGAATACGGCGGCGCGTTCACCGCGGCGGCGGCGCAGGACAACCTGTTTGCCACCCAGTTCCACCCGGAAAAAAGCCAACGCGCCGGGCTGCAACTGTTGCAAAATTTCGTGCACTGGAACGGTGGTTTGTGAAATCGTCTTGCGCATCCAGTTTTTATACGAGGTTCAGTCACCATGCTGTTAATTCCGGCGATTGATTTGAAAGCGGGACAATGCGTGCGCTTGCGGCAGGGCGACCGTCGCGAGAGCACAGTATTCTCCGATGACCCGCTGGCTATGGCGGCGCGCTGGGTGGAAGCCGGCGCGCGGCGATTGCATATTGTTGATCTGGACGGCGCGTTCAGCGGCGAGCCGGTCAACGCCGATGTGATCCACCAAATTGCCAGCAAGTATCCCGATTTGCCCATCCAAGTGGGCGGCGGCATCCGCACCGAGGAGAGCGTGGAAACCTATATTCAAGCCGGAGTGCGCTATGTCATCATCGGCACGCAGGCGATCAACGAGCCGCATTTCATCAGCGACTTGTGCGCCGAGTTTCCGGCGCATGTGATTGTCGGCTTGGATGCCAAAGACGGCAAAGTGGCGACCGAAGGGTGGTCTAAATTATCGCGCCACGAGGTGATTGACATGGCGCAGCACTTTCAAGCCGACGGCGTGGAAGCGATTATTTACACCGACATTAGCCGCGACGGTATGTTGCAAGGGGTGAATATCAAAGCGACTTTGCAACTCGCCGCAGCGGTGAAAATCCCGGTCATCGCCGCCGGCGGCGTGCACAACATAGAAAATGTGCGGAAACTCGCCGCCGTCGCCAGCGCCGGCATCATCGGCGTGATTACCGGGCGGGCGATTTATCAAGGCACCTTGGATTTCGCCGAAGGGCAGCAAGCGGCCGATGAGATTGCCGGACAAGCGGCGTTTGGCTTATAGCCGCCGGCGGCTGCCGCGCGCTTCATTGCTCCGTTTGCGGACCCTCAACGATGGCGCTTGCCAAACGAATTATCCCGTGCCTGGATGTGGCCGCCGGGCGCGTGGTCAAGGGAGTGCGCTTTGTGGATTTGGCGGACGCCGGCGACCCGGTTGCCGTGGCGCGCCGTTATGACCGCCAAGGCGCGGATGAAATCGCCTTTTTGGATATCACCGCCAGCGCCGAGGAGCGCGATACCATGGTCGCGGTGGTGGAAAAAGTGGCGCGCGAGGTGTTCATCCCGCTCACCGTGGGCGGCGGCATCCGCCGCTTGCAGGATATTCGCAAACTGCTGAATGTCGGCGCCGACAAAGTATCCATCAACACCACCGCGATTGAACGCCCGGATTTCATCCGCGAGGCAAGCGCGTATTTCGGCAACCAGTGCATCGTGGTGGCGCTTGACGCTAAGCGCGTAGTGAACCAGGCGAACCAGGCGAACACCACAAGCCCGCAATGGCAAATTTATACGCACGGCGGGCGCAACGCCACCGGCTTGGACGCGCTGGACTGGGCGCGCCGCATGGTTGGCTGCGGGGCGGGCGAATTGTTGGTCACCAGCATGGACCGAGACGGCACTCGGGAAGGCTTTGATTTGGAGTTAATCGCGCGTATCAGCGCCGCGGTGAGCGTGCCGGTCATCGCCTCCGGCGGGGTCGGCAACCTGCAGCACCTTGCCGATGGCATACGAGTGGGCGGCGCCGATGCGGTGTTGGCGGCGAGCATTTTTCACTTCGGCGAACACACGGTGCAACAAGCCAAGCAATTTATGGCGGCGCAGGAGATTGAGGTTAGCCTTTGAGTTGGCGGCGGCGCAAGCGCAACGCCGCTCGTCATATCGGCTAAACTAAGCCCACAAAATTGCCCCCCACCATTTATTAAAATTTGCGGAATGCGTCAAAAATGTCGGAATCAAGTTATGCAGAATCGTTGTGCGCGCACATCAAGTGGGACGCCGCCGGGTTGGTGCCGGTCATCGCTCAGCAGCACGACAGCGGCAAAATTCTGATGTTGGCGTGGATGAACCGGGCGGCGTTGCGCGCCACCCTTGCCGAACAGCGGGCGGTGTATTATTCGCGTTCACGGCGCCAACTATGGCGCAAAGGCGAGCAATCCGGGCATACGCAACTGCTCAAAGAAATCCGCTTGGATTGCGATGGCGATGCGGTGCTGCTGCAAGTTGAGCAACGCGGCGGGCTTGCTTGTCATACCGGGCGGCGCAGTTGTTTTTATCGGCGCTATGAAGAGCGCGCGTGGCGCGCGGTGGAAGCGGTGTTGAAAGACCCGCATGAGATTTACGGGCGCAGCCGGGCGTGATGCGCACTCGGCGCGGCGGCGACTGTAATCCAACCGACCGGTTGCATTACACTTAGGCATATTTCAATCAAACTGGTCACATCAACACAAACGCGGGGAAAATCATGGGCATAGGCGGCATTGGTATCTGGCAGTTGCTGATTATTTTGGTGATTGTGCTGTTGTTATTCGGCACCAAGAAACTGCGCAACCTCGGCGGCGACCTCGGCGGCGCCATTAAAGGCTTCAAAAAAGCGGCGCATGACAGCGGCGATAAGGGCGAAGGCGAAGGCGACAAGGGCGAAGAAATCGCCCACGATGCCGCCGCGAACGCGAGCGAAGCGGCGGATGCGCCCGCCGAGCCGGCAAGCGCGCCCGCTGAGCAAGTTGACGGCAAGAAGTCCTAAGCCGGCAACCGTAGCCCGCCACCCTGAGCCAGCCACCTGAGCGCCCGACTGGCATCGCCAGTTCGCCCGCCCCGCCCCCATGTTTGATGTTGGCTTCTGGGAACTTGCCGTCATCGGCGTGGTCGCGCTGATCATTGTCGGACCGCAGCGGTTGCCGGGGGTGGCTTATCGGGTCGGTTTGTGGTTGAGCAAAGCCCGCAAAACGCTAAACGAAGTGAAAACTGACTTCAACCGCGAACTGCGCGAACAAAATATCGCCGATCTCGGCGCGCTGAAACGCGATATTGAAGATGCCGGCGGTCAATTCAAAGACGCCACCCAAGCGTTGAAGCAACCGCTGCAAGCATCTTCCCAGCAAGCCTCACCGCCCACGCCTACGCCCAAGCCCAAGCCAACTTCGCAAGTGAAGCGCGCGAACCAACCCCGCGCCAAAGTCGCGCAAACCAGTTCCACCAAACGCGCCGCTAAAAAACCAGTGGCAACCGCGCCGACTGCGGTGCAGCGTTATTACCTCTACCAAAATCAGCAAAAAAAGTACACCGCGATTCATATCGGCTCGTGTGGGCATTGCAGGCAGGGACAGGGGCGCGGCGGCGGCTCTAAGCCGGCGCACACAACCTGGCACGGACCCTTTATCACCCTTGAAGTCGCCAGAAAGCAACAAGGCGTCATCGGCGGCGCAAAAAAGGAATGTAAATGCGCGGCTGCGTAGGCGGCGCCCCGCTTGATTTTACGCGCTTGATTCGGCGCGATTCTTGCTGGCTGCTAATCCTCTAATCGCCGCCGCCCCATATGAAATCATTCCCCACTACCATGAGCATGTGATATAGTCAGGGCGCATGGTGTTTCATCCACATATTGGGTTGGGAATAACCTCACCTCAGTAACTTGGCGGTGTTACTGGTAACCATGACTTCCTTGCGAATAGCCTTCCCTGAATGAAAATGGGGCTATTTGTTATTAGGCAATGCTCGATTCCCGTAATCATATGCGAGAAAAAGTCAGGAACCGCTCATTTTTTAAACTGCCGTTGTGCCCGCCTCGCGTATTTGTATTGTATGCGTCCCGTTTGGTATGCTAATTTCGCCGCCCGATTCGCCCCGATGACCACCGCAAACGGCAACCCCGCCGGCGCCGAAGGCTCGCTGATCTCGCATCTGGTGGAACTGCGCAACCGCTTGATACGCGGGCTGGGCGCGGTGTTGGTCATTTTTTTACTGTTGGCGCCGTTCGCCAACGATTTATACGAAATACTGGCAAAACCGCTGATGTCGGTGTTGCCGGCCGGCAACAGCATGATTTCCACCGAGCCGCATGGCCCGTTTTTCGTGCCGTTCAAATTCGCTTTCGCATGCGCGTTTGCCATCGCCGTGCCGCATCTTTTGTATCAGATATGGGCGTTTGTTGCGCCCGGCTTATACGCGCATGAAAAACGTTTGGTGGTGCCGTTGTTGCTGTCCAGCAGCGTGCTGTTTTATTTGGGCATTTTGTTCGCCTATTTCGTGGTATTCCCGATTATCTTCAAGTTCTTCACCGCCACCGCCCCACAAGGCGTGGCGGTAATGACCGACATCAACGCCTATCTTGGTTTTGTCATCAAATTATTCTTTGCTTTTGGGGTCGCTTTTGAAGTGCCGGTGGCGACCGTGCTGATGGTGCGCATGGGCGTGCTGACCACCGAACAATTGAAAAGCAAGCGCCCGTATATCATCATCGGCGCGTTTGTGATGGGTATGCTGCTCACCCCGCCGGATATTTTTTCACAGACTCTGTTGGCGATTCCGGTGTGGCTGTTATTTGAAGTCGGCTTGCTGTGCGCGAAATATATGGATAACCAGCCTAAATCCAGCCTAAAAGCCAACTCCAAGCCCAAGCCCGCCGAGCCTCGTTAAACTCGGCGGCGGCAGTGCTGCGCTACGCTAGGCGTACAATTTGCCCATTTTCTATCGCTCCATTTACGGCTTCAACCTCCACTCAACCCACCGCGTAGCCGCATCGCGTATGTCCGGCGCCATCAAATTCGCCCTCGCGCAGATTAATCCCACGGTCGGCGATATTGCCGGCAACCTTGCCAAAATCATCGCGCACTGTCGCGTGGCGCACGATGAATTGGCGAGCGATGCGGTGATTTTTCCGGAACTGGCGTTATGCGGTTACCCGCCGGAAGATTTGCTGTTGCGTGATGATTTTATGCGCCAGTGCGCGCATGGCTTGGCGGAGTTGCTCGCCTTCACCAAAACCCGACGCGCGCTCACCGTCATGCTCGGGCATCCGCTGGCCGAGCGCGGCAAGGTTTTTAATGCGCTGTCGGTGTTAGCCAACGGCGAGGTGCGCGCCTGCTACCGCAAACGACACCTGCCGAACTATGCGGTGTTTGATGAAAAACGTTACTTCACCGCCGGACGGCAAGCCCAAGCAATTGACCTCAACGGCGTGCGCATCGGCTTGACCGTGTGCGAGGATATTTGGCAACGCGCGCCGCTCAAACAAGCCCGCGAACAAGGCGCCGAGTTAATCGTTTCCATCAACGCCTCGCCGTTTCACGATGCACAAGCCTCGTTGCGCGAACAAGGCGTAGTGCTGAAAAAAGCGCGTCAATTCAACTTGCCGATCCTCTACCTCAATCAAGTGGGCGGGCAGGATGAGTTGGTATTTGACGGGTGTTCGGTGGTGGTGAATGGCGACGGGCGGGTGGCGGCGCGCTTGCCGGCGTTTCGTGAGCGCTTGGCGGCGGTTGTCTTTCAGCGCGGCAAATTTATCGCGGGTGAAATCGCGTCGCCGCCGCAAGGCGCTGAATTAATTTACCAAGCGTTAGTGTTGGGGGTGCGCGATTATGTGGAGAAAAACGGCTTTCAAGGCCTCGTACTGGGCTTATCCGGCGGGCTTGATTCGGCACTGAGCCTCGCCATCGCCGCCGACGCGGTCGGCGCGCAGCGGGTGCTTGCGGTGATGATGCCATCCCGCTACACCAGCGACCTGAGTTTGGAAGAAGCGCGCAAGCAAGCCAGCCTCATGCGCGTTCGCTACCAGTTGATTCCGCTGCAGCCGCTGGTTTGCGCCGCCACCGCGCAACTGGCGCCGATTTTCACCGACCTCGGCAAAAACGGCGGCGGCGGCACGGATGCGAAAATGGATATCACCGACCAAAATATCCAAGCGCGCGGTCGCGGGTTGCTGTTGATGGCGATATCCAACCAATTGGGATATCTGGTGCTGAACACCGGCAACAAAAGCGAACTGGCGGTCGGCTATGCCACTTTATATGGCGACATGGTCGGCGGTTTTGCCGCGCTCAAGGATGTGCCAAAGAGTATGGTCTATCGGTTGGCGCGTTATCGCAACACGGTTGCGCCGGTAATTGGCGAACGCGTATTGCGCCGCGCGCCGAGCGCGGAACTGGCGCCCGACCAACGCGACCAAGATAGTTTGCCGCCTTATGAAACGCTGGACCCGATACTGGAAGCCTTCATTCAGCACGACCACTCGGCGCAACAAATCATCGCCGCCGGCCACGACCCCGAAACCGTGCGCCGAGTCATCCGCATGGTGGCGGCAAATGAACACAAACGGCGGCAAGCGCCGCCCGGCGTGCGAGTCACCTCGCGCGCTTTCGGCAAAGATCGACGTTATCCGATTACAAGCAAGTTTTTTAGCATGCCAGGCTAGGCGGCTAAGCCCTTGCCGCAACCCCAGCCCGTTGGATTCCAGATTAAAAGACCGCCAGATTGTGGGTATCATCCGTGACACCACCCATGCTTGCGCAGGGCTTGTGCGAAAATCGCTGCCGGCGATTTTTTGACTAAGTAGTTAGGTTAGTGGGGGTTGCGAAAATCTCATAATTCCTCCGATATCAATTGACATCCCCACCCAAGTCGGCTACATTTCGCCTCACCAGCAGTCCACCCAACCCGGTTGCCTGCTCAATACAGCCATATTTTCACCAAACCATTCTGGAGGCTATCCCATGCAACACTAATTAAATCACTCAACCATTTCACCCCCCCCCCCCCCCCCAATTTTCGGCTAACCACCGCCTAAATCGGCTCAGCGGGCGCGGGGCTTATTGTCTAATCGCTTCGCTCACCTTCGCCTTTTTCGGCTTCTCCACCGCGCATGCCGAATTTCGCCTCGGCATCGAGATCTCCCCGCAACGCTCGGCAACCGCCTTTACCCACAACTTATCCGCTTCCGCCCGCCAACGCGGCAGCGAATTTCACCGCGCAATCGATACCTCACCCGGCATCTTCGGGCAATACCGCCATGCACTAAGCCCGCGCACCGCCATCGAGCTACAACTCGGCTATAGCCAAGATTCAGTCACCTACCCCGACGTGCGAACCAAAGGAGGATTAGGCGGGCAAATCTTTTCCAACATCACGCTGTCCTCCGACTCCGCCTATGAAATACTCGGCTTCGTCAGCCGGCACGGCAACACAGTCAATCCGTTTGTCATGCTCGGCTTCCGTAGTTTGGAAATTGAAAGTAGCGTGGTTGGGCAGTCAAACGATAACGACACCTACGCCGCCGACGGCGACCAAGATAAGATTAGCGGTTGGAAGGTGGCGGCCGGCGTGGAGGTGCCGCTACGCAACAACTGGTTCGGGCAAATCGCGGTGCAGCATACCGACTACGGCAGCGAGGAAATTGAACTCAGCCGCAACCCCGCCGGCACCAGTCAATTGTCGCCGAATAACCGCAACTTTGATTTTGACCTGCAACAAACCGGCCTGCGCTTCGCGTTAGGCTATTCGTTCTAACCCCGCGCAGTTTGCTTTCAAACCAACCCTCTCCGCCGTGGCGGGCGGCGGCGGTTGTGCATTACCAAACCCCGGGCGGCTATTTAAATAGCCGCCCTTTTTATGCTACTATCGGCGGCATCGTAGCGGGCTTAATATTTGATCTTTTGCCGCTCCGGGTGAGCCGGGCGGAACACCAATAGCGAACCGCAACAAGCAACCCATCTGAATCGTGAAGCGGATACTGGTTACCGGAGGCGCCGGCTATATTGGTTCGCACACCGCGTTGGCGTTGGTGGAGGCGGGGCATGAGGTGGTGGTGGTGGATAATCTGCACAGCGGGCGGCGGGCGGCGGTGCCGGCGCGCGCCAAGTTTGCGCAGGGCGACATCGCCGACCAGCAATTCATCACCGACCTGTTGCGCAAGCATCGGATTGAGGCGGTGCTTCATTTTGCCGCTTATGTGGTGGTGCCCGAATCGCTGGCGGCGCCGCGCCGCTATTACCGCAATAACGTAGTCGGCTCGCTGAACTTGATTGAAGCCTGCCTGGATAGCGGCATTGCGCAGTTGGTGTTTTCATCCAGCGCGGCGGTGTATGGGTTGCCGCGCCGCAATCCGGTGGCGGAAGACGCCGTCAAAACGCCGATTAATCCGTACGGTAGCAGCAAACTAATCACCGAATGGAGTTTGCAGGAGTTGGCGGCGGCCACCAACGGCAAGTTCAAGTTCGTGGCGCTGCGTTATTTCAATGTTGCCGGCGCGCGCGCGGACGGCAAACTCGGGCAAGCCGGCGCGCAAGCCACCCATCTTATCAAGGTGTGCTGTCAAGCCGCGTGCCGAACGCGCGCCGAAGTGCGCATATTTGGCGATGACTACCCGACCGCCGATGGCACCTGCATTCGCGATTATATTCATGTGGAAGATTTGGTCAGCGCGCATATCAGCGCGTTGCACTACTTGGATGACGGCGGCGAGAATGTGGCGCTGAACTGCGGCTATGGGCGCGGTTTTAGCGTGCAACAGGTGGTGGCGTGCATGAAAGCGGTTAGCCATGTTGATTTTGCCGTGAAAGTGGTCGGGCGGCGCGCCGGCGACCCGCCGGAGTTGGTGGCTGACAACGCCCTCATTCAACAATATCTCAACTGGAAGCCGCGCTACGATGACTTGTCGGTGATTTGCGACAGCGCCTATCGGTGGGAGCAAACCTTGCGCCGATGAAATCTCGGCAAGCGCATTCTCCATAACGACTGTGACGGTGACCGCGCGCGCCAAGCCGACGGCGCAACCCGCTCGCCCACAATGACTCGTTTTTGACTCAATGTGACCGACCCGCAAACCAATTTGGCGTCGCGGCTGTGGCGCAAGGATGTGTCCATGTGGCATACCCCGCGCTCCAGTTTCGCGGCGATTGCGGCGCGGCTCGGCTGGTTGGATAGTATCGGTTGGATGCAAGCGCGCAGCGGCGCGATGCAGGCTTGGGTGGAGCGGATTGTGCGGCGCGGCGAGTATGAGCGCGTGGTGGTGCTCGGCATGGGCGGCGCCAGCATGGCGGCGGCGGTGTTTGCCGCGCTGTTTAAACCGGCGCGCGGGTATTTGCCGCTGACGGTGGTGGACACCACCCACCCGGATGAGATTGCGCGGCTTGGCGGCGGCAGTGGCGGCGGCGACTGGGATTTGCGGCGGTGCTTGTTTGTGGTGGCGAGTAAATCCGGCGCCACGCTGGAAACTATGGCGCTGTATCGGTATTTTCGCGCGCGCTTGAGCGCGCAAGGCGCGCCGCCGCAAGCCAATTTTGTGCTGATTACCGACGCCGACTCCGCATTGCACCGCCTCAGTCAAACCGAACCATTCCGCGAAACCTTTATCAACCCAAGCGATATTGGCGGACGTTATAGCGCGCTGAGTTATTTTGGCATGCTGCCCGCCGCGTTGTTGGGGGTGGCGGTTGACGAGGTGTTGCAACGCGCGCAGGTTTTTTGCGCGACCACCAAATCAGACCAACCGGCGCAAAACCCGGCGTTGGCGCTTGGCATGCTGCTGGCGCGCGGCGCCGGCGCCGGTAAAGCGCAATTGATTTTGCGACTGCCGCAGCAATTGTGCGCCTTAGGGCGCTGGATTGAGCAGTTGGTCGCCGAGAGTTGCGGCAAGGACGGCAAAGGCTTGCTGCCGGTGGTGGCGGTGCATGGCATGCATGACGGCATGGATTTTTGCGCCGACCGCCAACGCCAAATCATCATTCGGCTCGGCGATGCGCCTCACCGACCGCCAAGCGCAGCATCGTCACCGCCACCATCACCGCACAACGAACAAACCGCGTGCGCGTTGCCGTTTACGGATGCGCATCAAATCGGCGCCGAGTTTTTCCGCTGGCAAATGGCGGTCGCCATCGCGGCAAGTGAGCTCCGCATCAACCCGTTTGACCAGCCGCATGTGGAGCAGGGCAAACGCAACACCCAATTATTTTTGCAAGGGCGCGAACGGTTGGGCGCGCCTGGTTGGTGCGGCGCGCAGTATGATTTATACGGCTGCAACGCCACGCGCGGCGACCCTGAATCCGAAACCGAAGCCGGCGCGCTCATCGCCGCCTTCCGCCGCACCTTGACGCCGAAGCATTATTTGGCGTTGCTCGCGTATCTGCCCGAAGACGCGCAAACCATCGCGTTGTTGCATTCCTTGCGCGCGCAAGTATCCGCCCAATTGCGCATGGTCTGCACGCTCGGCTTCGGACCTCGCTATTTGCATTCCACCGGGCAGTTGCATAAAGGCGGTCCGCCCAGCGGTCGCTTTATCCAACTGGTGGCGGCGGCGGATGAGGATATTGCGCTGCCGCAATGCGAGTACAGTTTCGGACAACTGCACCGCGCGCAAGCCGACGGAGATTTTTTGGCGCTGCGGCGCGCCGAGCGGGTGATCATGCGCGTGCGCCTGAAAGCGGATAGAATTCGCTCGCTGACGCGGTTCGTATCCGACTTCATCGGCGCCGCCGATTAAGCATAAAGATGCCGACGTGTCGGCGTTTATTTTTACGCTGCGATTCAACTACCCTATTCGTTTGATGCGAACCTTTCAACAACTCATTATGACGCTGCAGGCATACTGGGCGAAGCAGGGATGCGTGTTGCTGCAGCCGTATGATATGGAAGTCGGCGCCGGCACTTTTCACCCGGCGACTTTCCTCGCCGCGATCGGTCCTGAGCCGTTGCAAGCGGCTTATGTGCAGCCGTCGCGGCGACCCACAGATGGACGCTACGGCGAAAACCCGAACCGACTGCAACACTATTTGCAGTTTCAAGTGTTGCTCAAGCCATCGCCCGACAATTTTCAGGATTTGTATCTTGGTTCGCTGCGCGCGCTCGGCGTGGATTTTCTCAAGCACGACATCCGCTTCGTGGAAGACGATTGGGAATCGCCCACGCTCGGCGCTTGGGGGTTGGGTTGGGAGGTGTGGCTAAACGGCATGGAAATCACGCAGTTCACTTATTTCCAACAAGTCGGCGGGCTGGATTGCAAACCGATTAGCGGTGAAATCACTTATGGTCTTGAGCGCATCGCCATGCATTTGCAACAGGTTGATAATGTGTTTGACTTGCTGTGGAGCGAAACTGCCGACCGCCGCGGGCGTTACACCTATCGTGATTTGTATCATCAAAACGAGGTTGAGCAGTCGGCGTATAACTTTGAACGCGCGGATGTGGCGCTTTTGTTTGCGCAATTCAACGCCGCCGAACAAATGGCGCGCGCGCTGTTGGATAATGCGTTGCCGTTGCCGTTGCCGGCGTATGAGCAGACGCTCAAGGCTTCGCATACATTTAACTTGCTGGACGCGCGCCATGCCATCGGGGTCAGCGAGCGGGCAAGGTATATCGCCCGCGTGCGCGCGTTAGCGCGCGGCGTGGCGCGCGCGTACTACGACAAGCGCGAACAACTGGGCTTTCCGCGCCAAGCCGGCGGTAGTCAGCAGCCGGCCGCCGCCAACAAACTTGCGCGAACGAAGCAACATGGCATCCCGAAAGGTTAACGCGACGCGCCATTCGCGCCATTCAGTTCGGCGCGCGCCCTTGCTGCTGGAAATCGGCGTTGAGGAACTGCCGCCCACTACCTTGCAACTGCTCGCGCAAGCGTTTGCCGCCGCGGTGGTGGATGAACTGCGGCAAGCCGAACTGGTGGATGTGGGGGTGGAAGCGGAGTGCAAGTATCGGTATTTCGCCACGCCGCGGCGGTTGGCGGTGTTGGTCGACGAGGTGTTGGCGCAGCAGCAGCAGCGGGTGGTGGAGCGGAGGGGCCCTACCATGCAATTGGCGTTTGACCATCAAAACAAGCCACGCCGCGCCGCGCTGGGATTCGCAAAATCCTGCGGCGTTAACATTACCGAACTGGCTAAGATGGAAACCGCAAGCGGCGCGTGGCTGGTTTATCGGCAAACGCTCACCGGCGCAAAACTTGGCGAGGTCGTGACCGAAAGTTTGGAAAAAATCTTGCGGCAGTTGCCGATTGCAAAACGAATGCGGTGGGGCGATGGGCAAGTGGAGTTTGTCAGACCGGCGCATTGGTTGCTCGCGTTGCATGGTGACAAGCCGCTTAAAACCACTGCGTTGGGTTTGACCGCAGCTCGCTACACCCGCGGTCACCGCTTCCACGCCGATAAAAAACTACGCATTCCGCATGCCAAGCAGTATGAATCTTTGCTGGCAACTGAAGGCAAGGTGATTGCGGATTTTGCTCGGCGGCGCGATACCATTAAAAAGCAAATCGCTCAGTTGATCACGCGGGCAAATCGGGCGGCAAAAAACGGCGCCGCGCGCCTGCAAATGGATGCGCAACTCATGGACTTGGTTACCAGTTTGGTTGAGTTTCCGCACGCCTTGTTGGGCAAGTTTGATGCACGTTTTCTAAAACTTCCGCGCGCGGTGTTGGTGTCGGCGATGCGCGACCAGCAAAAGTATTTTCACTTGACCGACGACAACGGCAAATTGTTGCCGGCTTTCATCGCCGTCAGCAACATTAAAAGCCAAGCCCCGCAGCAGGTGCGGCAAGGCAATGAGCGCGTGTTGCGGGCGCGGTTGGCGGACGCTGAATTTTTCTGGCGCAGCGATTTGAAAACTCCGCTGGCGGCGCGCGTTGCCCAACTTGAAAATGTGTTGTTTCATAACGAACTTGGTTCGTTGCACCACAAAAGCATGCGCGTGGTGCAACTCGCCGCCGACATCGCCGCGCGATTGCACGCCGATGTCGAAAAAACCAAGCGCGCGGCGTTGCTTAGCAAAGCCGATTTGGTGACCGACATGGTCGGCGAATTTCCCAACCTGCAAGGAATCATTGGCAACCACTATGCGCGCCACAGCGGGGAACATAAATTGGTGGCGGATGCGATTGAACAACATTATCTGCCGCGCTATGCCGGCGACAAGTTGCCGCGCACGCCGATTGCGCAAGCGGTCGCGATTGCCGAGCGCGTTGATTCGCTGTTAGGCATGTTTGCGTGCGGGGAAAGCCCGCGCGGCGACCGCGACCCATTCGCGTTGCGCCGCGCCGCGTTAGGCGTGCTGCGAATTCTAATTGAACAAAAACTGGATTTGGATGTATATCAATTGCTGCAAACCAGTCAACGGATTTATGAAAAATCCGCCGCGACGACGCGCATCACCGCCATACCGAACGCGCAAACCATCGCCCAAGTATTTGCGTTTATGCTGGAACGGCTCACCGCTTACTATCAAGCGTTGGGGTATCGCGGCGTAGAAATTGCCGCAGTGCGGGCGTGCAAACCATCCAAGCCGTTGGATTTTCACCGCCGCTTGCAAGCGCTTAGCCGCTTCTTTAAGCAACAACCGGCAGCCGCCGCTTCGTTCGCGGCGGCGCATAAACGAATCGTCAACTTGTTACAGAAGGCGGACTTGAACGACTGGAACGAATCAGACGATGCGCAACCGCGACCGCGCTACGACTCGGCATTGTTCCAACAAGATGCCGAAGTTGAACTTGCGCGGCGACTTGAACAAATTGGCGAACAAGCGCGCGCGCATTTTGCCGACAATCGCTATGATCAAGGCTTCACCGCATTATCCAAACTGAAACAACCGGTTGATTCGTTTTTTGATGAAGTGATGGTGTTGCATGATGAGCGCGCCATCCGCAACAATCGCTTGGCGTTGTTGAATCATATCCGCCTGTTGTTCCTGTGCGTCGCCGACATCTCGTGCTTGCAGGGCAAAGGCTGAGGACGATTGCATGCAGCAAACCGACTCATTCCAAGCCATGCTTACCGCGGTGCGGGCGTTTCATGCCAAGCACCGCTTTGCCGAACTTGGCGGCGAAGATATGGTGTATCGGGTTGCGTTGATGGCGGAGGAGTTGGGCGAGATTTCCGCCTGCGTGAGCAAGGGCAAACCGAACGCGGAGTTGGCGGAAGAATGCGCCGACTTGTTGATTCTGTTGTTGGGCAACGCCATCGCCGCGGACTTTGATTTGCAACAAGCGTTCTATGACAAAATGGAAAAAATCAATCAGCGCGCAAGCCGCATCGTGGAAGGACGCGTGCGCGTATCCAACTTTCACCCGCGCGGGTGCGCCGCTGAGCCGGATGCAGGTGCAAATGCAGATGCAGATGCAGATGCGCGCGGGCGCGACTCGCACGGAGACGATGCGAGATGCAACGGCTGATTATTTTGGACCGCGATGGCGTGATTAACCGCGACTCGCCGAACTACATTACGCGCCCGCAACAATGGCAAGCGTTGCCCGGCAGTTTGGAGGCGATCGCGCGACTTTGCCGCGCCGAGTATCGCGTGGTGATTATCACCAACCAAAGCGGCATCGCCAAAGGGCTATACAGCATCAATACCCTGAACCGAATCCACCAGAAAATGTTTGCGGCGTTGCAGGCGGTCGGCGGCGAAATCAGCGCGATTTTCTTCTGCCCGCATGAGGTTGCCGACGAGTGCTCGTGTCGCAAGCCCAAACCCGGTTTGTTTGTTGAACTTGCCGACCGCCTGCGGTGCAATTTAAGCGACACCTATGCGGTGGGCGATTCCAGCCGCGACCTGCAAGCCGCGATTGGCGCCGGCGCAAAAGCGGTGTTGGTGGAAACCGGCAATGGGCGCGCGACCGCGCAAGCCATACGCGAGGCGGCGCAATCTTCCGCCGCCGGTTCGCAAAAACCCATTGCGCCATTCAGCGAGGTGCCGATTTATGAAGACTTGGCGGAGTTCGTGGATACCCTGCTTGCCGCCGAAGTTAAGCCAGATTCCGAAACCCAGTCGGCGCAGCGGCAACCTGCGCGGTGATGATTGCCAATTGAGTTGAATTGAATTGAATTGAGTGGATATGTCTGTCGGCAAAATATCATGCGCGGTGCGCGCGCTGATTTTTCTCAGCGGGCAAATTGTCAGCGCGGTGCTGATTAGCCCCATTGCGTTGCTCTGCTTGGCGCTGCCATCGCTACTGCGGGCGCGCATTATTGCATTGTGGGCGCGCTTTAATATATGGACGCTGAAACATGTGTGCGGCATCACGCACCAAATTCGCGGCGCGGAAAATATCCCGCGGCGACCGGCGGTGTTGCTCGCCAATCATCAATCGGCGTGGGAGACGCTTTGCTTTCAATTGATTTTTCCGCCGCAGTCTTACATTTTGAAATGGCAGTTGTTGTGGATTCCATTTTTCGGCTGGGGGCTGGCGGCAAACCGACCAGTGGCGATTAACCGCGCAAAAAAAATGCGGGCGCTGGAACAACTTTTTAAGCAAGGCGTTGCACGATTGCAGGAAGGGAGATGGTTGGTGATTTTCCCGGAAGGCACGCGCATGTCGCCCGGTCGCCCGGGTAAATTCCAAGCCGGCGGCGCGCTACTCGCCGTCCGTAGCGGCGCTCCGGTCGTACCGGTGGCGCATAACGCCGGGCGGTTTTGGTCCAAAAATAGTTTTCTCAAACGCCCCGGCGTGATTCAAGTGCGCATCGGCAGAGTTATTGACAGTGCCGGCAAAAACCCACGCGAAATCAACGCGCAAGCGGAGCGGTGGATTAAGCAAACTTTGCGGGAGTTGGAGGGGTGAGACGGGGGATGGTAGCGGCTGATG
>JAHRAW010000234.1 GCA_020027415.1 Gammaproteobacteria bacterium | reverse complement strand
AGTAGATCCTTAAAATTTTCTGTTGTGATCATGGTGATATTTTAAGCATGAAATGGCGGTTAATGCTACCACGTTGTATTGTTTACTTGTCAGTTTGAACACGCATTCGCCGCGCTTCCAATGGCGCAACTAACAGCGCCATCATGGACGGCACGATTAGCAAGGTGATGAGCGCCGATAGGCTTAAGCCGCCGACTACCACTGAGCCGAGTCCGCGGTATAACTCCGAGCCGGCGCCGGGGAACAGCACCAGCGGCAGCATGCCGAATACGCTGGTTAAGGTGGACATGAAAATCGGGCGGATGCGGTTTTGCGTGGCGCGGCGAATGGCTTGTTCGGCGGGCATGTTTTCTTGGCGAATATGATGCAGGGTTTGATGCACTAACAAAATTGCATTGTTGACTACGATGCCGACCAGAATCACAAAGCCGAGCATGGTCAGCATGTCCAACGGTTGGTAAGTGTACAAGTTAAGCGCCGCCAAGCCGGCGACTCCGCCGGCGGCGGCCACCGGCACCGACAGCATGATGATCAAGGGATAAATAAAACTCTCAAACAGCACCGCCATCACTAAGAAAACGATCACCATAGACAACGCTAAATTAATCGCCATGGCATTGCTGGTTTCCACCAGTTCGTCGGCGGTGCCGGAGAGCCGCAGTTTCACCCCGGGCGGCAGCCCTTGTTTTTCCAGTGGGGCGATGACCTCGGCGCGGATGGTGTTGATGGCGGTTTCCAGCGGCACATTCTGCGCCGGGCGAATTTCCAAAGTGATGGTGCGGAATCTTTCGCGGTGGCGAATTTCGGTGGGTCCGGCGGTGAGTTGGATATCGGCAACCGAAGCCACCGGAATGATGCGCCCGTCGGCCGCCACGATGGGCAAACTGCCGATGTCTTGGGTGCGATAAGCGAACTGCTGCTTTCCTTTCAGCACGATATCCATCAGTTTGCCGTCTATGGTGGCTTGGGTGGCGCGCAAGCCATCGTTGAAAACATCCAGGCTGCGCGCCAGTTGCGCGGCGGTCACGCCGCTGTCGTTTAAGCGCAACCGATGCGGGGTGACGCGAATTTCCGGCGCGCCCAATTCCAGCCCCGGTAACGGTCGCCAGGCATTTCCTTGCGCGCGCGGAAATAGCGCGGTAATCTTGCCGAACACGCGATTGGCAACTTGCAAAATGGTTTCCAGTTCGGTGCCGGCGATGTCCAGTTCAATTTTGCGTCCGCCGCCGATGTCGTTGCCAAAAATAGACGGCTGCGTGATGAAGCCGAACGTCCCCGGTTCGCGGAATACCGGTCCGCTCAAAATCGGTTGTAGTTCGGCGACTCGCTCCGGGGTCGCCGCCACCGCGCCTAAAAAAGTGCGCGCTTGGGTTGCGACAAAGAAGAAGTGTTTAATTTTTGGCGGTTCATCGGCGCGCGCGATATCGTATTGGTCGCGTGCCCACAAAGGTCGGGTCGCGTTTTCAATGCCTTCGGCAATCTTGGTGGTGGTGGCAAGGTTATAGCCGGGCGGAGGAATGATGATGCCAAACAGCAAGTTGCGATTGCCTTCCGGCAGGTATTCCAGGTTCGGCAACAGATACCACGCGCTGAGTGAAGCGGTGAGGCTAATGCCGGCGGTAATCGCCAACGCCAAAATTTTGCTGCGCACCACTTGCGTGGTGAAAGCGGTGATGGCGGCGGTGAAACGTTGCGCCGCCCGGTCAACCAGCGGCAACTCAATTGGGTGAGTTGGACGAGTCGTTGCCGACGGTTGCGGCGCCTCACTCAGCAATCGCTTTGACAACGCCGGAATCACCGTAATGGAAACCACCAGCGACAGCAACACGGCAACGGCGATGGCAACCGCAATATCGCGGAATAACTGCCCCGCCTCCAATTCCATAATCAAAATCGGCACAAACACCATGACCGTGGTCAATGCCGAAACCAATACCGCGCCCCACACTTGCTGCGCGCCGAGGAAGGCGGCTTTGGCATTAGAATGCCCGGCTTCTTTATGGCGGTGGATATTTTCCAGCACCACAATCGCCGCATCCACCACCATGCCCACCGCAAACGCCAAGCCGGCCAGCGAAATCACATTGATGGAGCGCCCCAACGCCGCCATGGCCACAAAAGCGCCGATTACCGACACCGGGATGGATAACGAAATTACCAAAGTGGCGCGCAACGAGCGCAGGAACAGCAATAAAATCAGCGCCGCAAACGTGCCGCCCACCCAGATATTCTGCTTGACCAACGCTAACGCCGAATTGATATACACGGTTTCGTCATAAACCTGCTGCAAGCTGAGCCCGGCTTTCGGTACCACTGATTGGTTGAGTTGCGCGACTACGGCGCGAATTCCGCGCATGGTTTCAATCACATTCGCGCCGCTCTGGCGCGTTGCGCTGAGCGCGATAGAAGCGCGTCCGAGTTGGCGAATGGTGGCGCGCGGTTCTTTGTACCCAAAGCGCACCTCGGCAAGATCGCCGATGGTGACGCGTCCGCGCCCGCCGCTGCCGCGCAACGGCACTTGGCGGATGGCGGCCAACTCATTCAGTTCGCCTTCGGTGCGCACCACATACCGCCGTTTGCCTTCGTCAATATCGCCGGCGCTGAGCGACACATTCGCGTTGCGCAGAGCAGTGGCGAGATCGTCCACGGTGAGTCGGTAGCGCGCCAAATCGGTTGGCTGCACGATGATATGAATTTCGCGTTCGCTGCCGCCAAACACATTCACCCGCCCGACTCCGGGCACGCGCTCAAGCCGTTCTTTGATGACATCCGTGACAAAATCGCCGAATTCGTGAATCGGGCGCGCGTTGGGATTGGGATTGGAGTTGGAGTCGGGCGCGAGTTGATTGACGATGAACCAAGCAATGGCGTTGTCTTCGCTACTGGCGGTATCCAAGGTCGGCTGTTCCACCTCGGCGGGATAATTCGGCACTCGGTCCAGGCGGTTGGCGACCAGTAGCAAGGCGCGATCCATATTGGTGCCGACTTTGAACTCCAGCGTGATCATGCCGCCGCCTTGCGTCGCGCTGGCGGTGATGGACACCAACCCTTCCAGCCCCGCCAGTTGTTCTTCTTGGCGGTTGACAATTTCGCGTTCCACCTCAGCCGGCGCGGCGCCGAACCAAGGGGTGGTGATGGTGATGACCGGGCGATCCACATCCGGCGCCAGTTGAATGGGAATGGTTTGCAGCGCAACTAACCCAAACAGCAGCACCAGCAACACGGCGGCAAGCACCGCAATCGGTCGGTGGATAGCGGCGCTAATTAGATTCATTGGAAGTTTGCGATGGCGACTTTTTGATTGGGCTGCAAGCGTTCATTGCCGCGCACCACCACCGCATCGCCGGGCTGCAATCCGTCCAACACTTCCACCCGGCCGCCGCTTGCTTCGCCGATGCGGACGCTGCGCAGCATCGCAATCTCATCCACCACCACGAACACAATGCTGTCGGCGCCGCGCTGCACCACCGCATCTTTATGCACCGATACGATGTCGCGCTTTGCGCTTAACGGAATCAAGATGCGAAGGCTCTGCCCAGCCGCCAACGAGCCGGCGGCGGCGCCAAAATTGGCGTGAAAACGAACGCGGCGGGTGCGGGTGGCGGGGGCTTCTTCGGCGACAATCGCGCGCACCGTCGCCTGGTGCAAACTGCCGTTCTCCAATTGCATTTCCATGATATCGCCCACCGCCAAACCGCCCACTCGGTGCGATGGGATGTCGGCTTCCGCTTCCAGTTGTTGCGCGGACAGCAACCGCAACACCGCATCGCCGCGTTTCAGATAACTGCCCACTTCGGTGAGCCGTTCGGTCACCACCCCGGCAAATGGGGCGGTGATTTCGGCGTATCCCATCTCCAGTTCGGCAAGCCCTAAGGTGGCTTGCGCTTCCTGCTCTCGCGCCGCGGCAATGTTGCGCTGTTGTTTGGCGTCGTCATACGCCGCTTGGCTAATCGCCGCGCTAGCGGTTAAGCCGTGCAATCGCTGCACCCGCTGTTCGGCAAGCGCCAACTGAGCTTGGCTGGTCTGCAACCGCGCGGCGGCAAGGGCGCGTTGCAATTCCAAAGTAGCGGTGTCTAAGGTTGCTAATGCTTGCTCGCGTAACACGACATCGCCGACTTGCGCATGCAATGCCGCAACCGTGCCGTCAATGCGCGCGGTGGCGGCGCCGGCTTGCTTGGCGAGCAACCGACCGGTAATCGGCAGCGTTTGGGTGAAGGCTTGTTTGCGCACCACATCTATGCTCACCAGCGCGGCTTGTTGGGCGCCGCCGCGCGGCGCCCACAGCAACATCACGAACAGCGTTATCAGAACCCTGGCGATGGCGGAGATGGCGAAACTGGAGCGAGGCACATCAGCCGAGTTGTTGATTCTTTTCATACCTTATTATCCCTGAACTTGCCGATAAATCGCCGCGTTAATTTGCCTTAATATCGCATGCGCGCTATCCTTTTCACCGCTTGCGCAGTCGCCGCCTTTTGCCGAATCGCTCACCCTCATCAATGGGTTATTAAAGTTGACATTAACCTCAGCTGCCAATCTCGTGAAAAATAGGCGCGGCAGCCTGCGACGCATCATGACTCAAACGCCGCCGTGTTAAATCTACAACCCGACCCGCTTGGCGCGCCGCCGCTGGAAATACAAAGCGGCGCCAATCCGCTTGGCACAGTTATCTGGTTGCATGGGCTTGGCGCCGACGGCAACGACTTTGCGTCCATCGTGCCGGCTTTACGCATGCCCGCACAAACGCCGCTGCGCTTTATTTTCCCGCATGCGCCCAAGCGCGCCATCACCATCAACGGCAACATGCAAATGCGCGGTTGGTACGACCTGCTCAGCATGGATTTCACCCACCGCCAAGATCGCGTCGGCATTGAGCAGTCGGCAACCATCTTGCGCCGCCTCATTGCGCAAGAAAATCAGCGCGGCATCGCATGCGAAAACATTTTTCTCGGCGGCTTCTCACAAGGCGGCGCGTTGGCGTTGCATACCGGCGTACGCTTTGCGCAACGAGTCGCCGGGCTGATTATCCTATCCGCCTACCTGCCGCTTGCCGAATCGCTCGCCGCCGAAAAAACCGCCGCCAACCAACACACCCCAATCTTCATGGCGCACGGCAACCACGACCCGCTTATTCCAATTCAATTAGCGCGCGCCGGCAAACAACAATTAACGAGTTGCGGATATTCCGTTGCCTGGCGCGAATACCCAATTCAACACAATGTCTCCACTGAACAAATCGCCGACCTAGCCGACTTCCTGCGCGCGCACCTATCCGCATAGCCGCCCGCCGTAATTTTTCTGTTACACTGCCGCCATGAACGCCGACTCCCAAATTACGGACTCCGCCGCGCAACCGCGCCAGCGCAGCCAGGAAGCCGAAACCAACATTGCCAAACTCAGGGAGAAACTGCGCGAACTCTTTCAGTTGCACCGCGGCGATTTGGATTTTGGCTTGTATCGCATCATGGCGCACAAAAGTGCCGCGGTTGAAAAATTTATGAATGAACAACTGCTCCCGCAAGTCACCAAAACACTGAGGGAAGTTGCCGACCGCGACGCCGAAACAACGCAAGCCAAAATCGCCAAAGCCAGAAACGCGGTTAACCAACTTGATGGTCAAGCAATCCAAGAATTTGAACCGACTATAAAAGTGAATGAAGAAGAATTACGCCGCCGCATTCAAGCCACCCAAAAAACCGAAGCGGAAACCTATAACCACCTCTGCAATTTTTTCGCCCGCTACTATGACGAAGGCGATTTTATGTCGTTGCGCCGCTACAAAGGAAGCGGTAAAGAAGCATACGCCATTCCCTACAACGGCGAAGAAGTAAAACTGCACTGGGCGAACTCAGACCAATACTACATTAAGACCACTGAAAATTATGCATCCTACGCTTTCATTGTCGGCGACGCCGGCAAGCAACGCCGAGTCTGTTTCCAAATCGCCACCGCTGACAATGAAAAAGACAGCATTAAAGCGGCGAACGACAAACAACGCTTGTTTGTGTTAGCAAAAGATTTTA
>JAHRAW010000226.1 GCA_020027415.1 Gammaproteobacteria bacterium | reverse complement strand
TGGTGGTCATGTGGGTATCCTGAGAAAAGGCAAAAAAGGCGTTGCCGTGGCGAGAGTAAAACACAACTGCCGGGCAAAGGCAAGGGTTGTAAAACGGCGGAGCAACCCCGACAGCCCGCCGCGAAGGACTGACAACCTATCCGGTGAGCGCCATGTTGTCGCGGTGGATTAGTTCGTGCTCGCCGTGGTAGCCGAGAATCGCGGCGATTTGATGGCTTGGTTTGCCGACGATGCGCGCGCTTTCCTCGGCGGAATAGTTCACCAAGCCATGCGCCACTTCGCGCCCATGCCGATTCACGCAAGTAATGATGTCGCCGCGCTTGAAATCGCCTTTTACCGCGGTCACCCCCACCGGCAGCAAACTCTTGCCGAACTCTTGCAACACGCGCACGGCGCCGTCGTCCAGCACCAGTTGACCGCGGCCGCGCAGTTGCCCCGCCAACCACTGCTTGCGCGCCGCCAGCCGTCCGCCGCCCGGGCTTAACAAAGTACCGACCGCGGCGCCGGCGCGCATGCGCAACAGCGTTTGCGGGTCGCGCCCGTCGGCGATTACGGTCGCCGCGCCGCTGCGCGCGGCTTTTTGCGCGGCTTGCACTTTGGTGCGCATGCCGCCGCGCCCAAACGCCCCGGCCGCGCCGGAGTTGCGCAACAAATCGGGGTCATCGGCGCGCCCGCTGGCAATCAATACCGCGTCGCGATGTTCTTTTGGGTCGCGGCTGTATAGCCCTTCGCAGTCGGTGAGCAACACCAACACTTCGGCTTCCGTTAAATTTGCCACCAGCGCGGCGATGGTGTCGTTGTCGCCGAACCGAATCTCGTCATTGACCACCGCGTCATTCTCGTTGATGATGGGAATCACTTCCAACGACAGCAAGGTGCGCAGGGCATTGCGCACATTCAGGTAGCGCTCGCGGTTTGCCAAATCGGCGTGGGTCAGCAGCACCTGCGCGGTCACCATATCAAACCGCTCAAACGCCGACTCATAACACTGCACCAAGCCCATCTGCCCAATCGCCGCGGCCGCTTGCAACTGTTCAATCTTGCCGGGTCGGCGTTGCCATCCCATGCGTTGCATGCCTTCCACAATGGCGCCGGAAGACACCAAGAGTATTTCAACCCCCTGCTGTTTTAACGCCGCCATCTGTGCCACCAACGCGGCAATCGCCGTTTTGTTCAGCCCGCTGCGGGTGTCGGTCAACAGCGAAGTGCCGACTTTCACCACCCAGCGCGTGGCTTTGGTTAGGGTTTCTCGTTCAACCATGTTCAACCGAACGCGCGGTGGATTGCTGGCCGGGGCTCCGACTGGCGGCGTGACGGGTTGCGCGGTTGCCGGTTTGCGCCGCCGCCAACTTGCTCAGGCGTTGGCGCAAAGCCCGCACTAACGCCGCGCAACCGGCGCCGTTCGCCGCGGAAATCAGATACACCGGACAACGCCCGGCGAGTTGCGCGCTGAGCGCGCGGTGGATGCGGGCTGCGGTCGCTTCATCCAGCAGGTCAATTTTATTCAACGCCAACCACCGTTCCTTATGCAATAAAGTTGGGTCGTAGGCGCGCAACTCCTGTTCAATTTCGTCAATGGCTTGGCGCAGGGCTGGCACATTTTGCGACTGGATATCCACTAAATGCAGCAGAATTCGGGTGCGTTGCACATGCTTCAAAAATTGGCTGCCCAAGCCGCCGCCTTGCGCCGCGCCGCGAATTAAGCCGGGAATGTCGGCAAGCACAAACCGCCGCCGGCACGGGTCGGCTTCCGCTTCCGCCCCCTCTCCTACTTCCATTTCCGCTACGCCTAATTGCGGATACAAGGTGGTGAAGGGGTAATCCGCGATTTTCGGGCGGGCGTGCGATACTTGTTTTAGCAGGGTGGATTTGCCGGCGTTGGGCAAGCCCAGCAAGCCCACATCCGCCAATACTTTCAGTTCTAATTTGAGGTGGCGCGCATCGCCGGGTTTGCCGACCGTGGTTCGCCGCGGGGTGCGGTTGGTGCTGGCTTTGAAATGGGCGTTTCCCCAACCGCCTTTGCCGCCGCGCGCGACTAATAAAACTTCGCCGTCGCGCGTTACATCGCCAATTTTCTCTGCGGTGTGCGCGTCCGTGACGATGGTGCCCGGCGGCGTTTTGAGGAACAAATCGGCGCCGTTCTTGCCGCCTCGATCGCGCCCGGCGCCGCCTTGCCCGTTGCCGGCGCGGCGCAAGCGTGCATAACGAAAATCCGCCAAGGTGTTGAGCCCGCCGGCGCTTACTAAGTAGACGCTGCCGCCAACACCGCCATCGCCGCCATCCGGACCCCCTTTCGGGCGACATTTTTCGCGCAGGAAACTGAGGCAGCCGTTGCCGCCTTTGCCCGCCACCACGTGGATGTTCGCTTCATCAACAAATTTCATGGCACTGGGGTGGTTAGGCGGTGGCAAACCGAAACCGCGGGCGACTGAATCGGTGATCGCGCGGAGAGGAGGCGTGGGTGCGCCCATCCCCATCCATTCTCGGCGTCCTCAATTGACGCCGCAAAATGCCGTTAGCGCAACCGAAAAACCCGATTGGTTGGCAAAACCGAGGGCGGGATCGGTCGGCTCAGAGAAGGTTCAGAGAATACTCAGGGGGTATCGCAGCCCAGCCGCTTGGCGGACGGATTATTCGGCGACCACGCAAATTGTCTTGCGGTTTTTGCGACCTTTGGTGGCAAACAGCACCGTGCCGGGGGCGGTGGCGAAGAGGGTGTAATCGCGCCCAGTTCTGACATTCTCGCCGGCATAGAAGGAACTGCCGCGCTGGCGCACGATGATGTTGCCCGCCAACACGCGTTGTCCGCCAAATTTCTTTACGCCGAGACGCTTGGAAACCGAATCGCGACCGTTGCGAGAACTGCCGCCGGCTTTTTTATGTGCCATGTTGGAATACCTTTATGAGTCTTTTGGTTGCCGCGCAGGGGGCGTGAATGGGCTCACTGCCCGGCGCAATGGGGTGAGGGTGGTGCCTTAGGGCTGGGTTGCTTTGGTCGTTGTTGCCGTTTTTTCGACGTTTACGGCTTTTTCGCCAACCGCCGCGGTTGCGCTACTGGTGGTTTTTGCGCCGACCGATTTAGCGGCGGGCGCGCCGGCGGCATGCTCGCCAATGGCGGTGATTTGGATTTCGGTGTATGGCTGGCGGTGTCCCTGCGTGCGGCGATAGCCTTTGCGGCGCTTCATTTTGAACACGCGGATTTTGCCGCCCCGCCCGTGCGCTAACACGGTGGCGGAAACCGCGCGCTCCAACCACGGCGCGCCGAACTGCACCTGCTCGCCGTGCGCCACCATCAGCACCCGTGGCAATGCCACCGAGGCACCCTCTTCGGCGACGAGTTTTTCCACTTTGAGTTTGTCGCCGACCGCGATTTTGTATTGCTTGCCGCCCGTTTCAATGACTGCATACATAAGACCAATCCACAAAAATACCGCAAAAGATGATTCGGATTCGGATTCGGTCACCGTGCCCGATTTATAGAACAGCGTATTGTAGTCGTGCGGCGACGCTGAGTCAACTTAAAAATAGTCAACTTAAAACCGCCGCCGCAAAAACGACAATTCAAGCCCTCTAAGTCGGCTACAATCACGCGCAAGGAAAACACCTCAGCCAATGAAAAATCGCCATGCGGCGGCGCTGGATGACTCGATCGTTCCCCCGCCCGCTCCCACAACCTTGTTGCAATCCGCGACTTCGCTGGCGCAGTCGGAACTGGATTCGGTCAACCATGCGATCCAGCGGCGCATCGCTTCAGACATCGCGCTGATTCGGACTTTGGGCGCCTACATTATCCAAAGCGGCGGCAAACGGTTGCGCCCGCTGGTGTTGCTCCTCAGCGCCAAAGCCGGCGACTATCATGGCGACTATCACATTATGTTAGCGGCGGTGATTGAGTTTTTGCACACCGCCACTTTGCTGCACGATGATGTGGTGGACGCCTCGGCGATGCGGCGCGGGCGGGCGACCGCCAATCATGTCTGGGGCAACGAAGCGAGCGTGCTGGTGGGCGATTTTCTCTATTCCAGAGCGTTTGAAATGATGTTGGAAACCAATAATATGGAAGTGATGCGGATCTTGGCGGCGACCACCAACGCCATCGCCGAAGGCGAAGTTATGCAACTGCTGCACGCCCATTCGCCGGACACCACCGAGCACGCCTATCTGCAAATCATCCGCCGCAAGACCGCTAAATTATTTGAAGCCTCGGCGCAACTCGGCGCGGTCATCAGCGACCAACCGCCGAGCGTGTGCGCGGCGTTGGCGGCGTATGGCTTGCATCTTGGCACCGCCTTCCAACTGATTGACGATATTTTTGATTACCAAGCCGACAGCCGCGACATCGGTAAAAATGTTGGCGACGATTTGGCGGAAGGCAAGCCGACCTTGCCGCTGATTCACGCCCTCAAACACGGCAATCGCCGGCAACAGCAAGCGGTGCGACATGCCATTGAAAACGGCGAACGCGAAAAATTTGAGGAAATCCTCGCCATCGTTGAATCCACCGGCGCGCTGGCGTATACTGCGGAGCAAGCCAAACTTCAATCGCGCGCCGCAATTGAGTCGCTCGCCGCGCTTGCCCAATCGCCCTATAAAAATGCGCTCATCCACTTGGCGGAGTATTCCATTCAGCGCGGTCATTGAAGATCAACAATGCGAACCTACAAGCGGAGCGTGCTTTGCTCGTGGCTCGCAAGCGAGCCGAAAACCATATCATCGGGGTGTAGCTCAGCCTGGTAGAGCACTGCCTTCGGGAGGCAGGGGCCGGAGGTTCAAATCCTCTCACCCCGACCACGTATGGTGATTTGCAATAACAACCTAATGGAACAGACTAAGAGAATCCGCCTAAGGGAATCAGTAGGATACCCGCGGGTTACCCGCCTCGCGCTTGCCCCGCTTTTGAAATTAAGCCGCCGCCAACGCCGGTCGTCATGTTCCAAATCGCTCCCACCACCCGCGTGCGCCGCTCGCCGTATTTTGACGCCACCGTGGCCGCCGGCGTCACCAGTTTCACCCCCTACAACCAGATGCTGTTGCCGACCAGTTACGGCGACCCGGAAGCGGAATACTGGCGGCTGCTGAACGGCGTATCGCAATGGGATGTGGCGGTGCAACGGCAAGTGGAGATTCGCGGCGTGGACGCCGCCCGGCTGGTGCAGATTCTCGCCGCCCGCGACCTCTCCAATTGCCGTTGCGGGCAGGGAAAATACGTCGCCCTATGCAACCACGACGGCACCATCATTAACGACCCCATCGCGTTGAAACTCGCGCCCGACCGCTTCTGGTTGTCCATCGCCGATTCAAACATCGTTTTCTGGGCGCGCGCGATCGCCGCCGAACGCCGCTTGCAGGCAACCATTGTGGAAGCCGAGGTCTCGCCGATGGCGGTGCAAGGTCCGCAAGCGGAGGCGGTGATCGCCGCCATGTTCGGCGATTGGGTGCGCGACCTCAAATATTTTTGCTTTCGCCAAACCGATCTGGAAGGCATTCCGCTGCTGTTGGCGCGCTCCGGGTGGTCAAAACAAGGCGGCTTTGAGTTGTATTTGATGGAAAATTCCCGAGCCACCGCGCTATGGAATTTAATCGCCGAAGCCGGGCGGGCGTGGGACATCGGCCCCGGCTGCCCCAACTATGTGGAGCGCGTGGAAAGCGGGCTGCTGTCGTGGGGCGGCGACACCGATGAGCGCACCAATCCGTTTGAGGTTCGCATGGGTAAATATGTGGATCTGCAGGTCGGCGATGAAGTAATTGGCATTGCAGCCCTGCGCCGACTTCACCGCCGCGGCATTGCCCGTCATCAACTCGGTTTGTTGCTGGAAACCGAAACCCCCATGCCACCGCACACGGTTTGGTATGACCTTCAAGTGGCGCGGCGCAAGGTCGGGGATATGACCAACGGCGTGTGGTCGTATCGCTTAAAACGCAACATCGGCTTCGCGTTGTTAGCGCGCGAAATCTTGCCCGGAGCGGCCGTGGAAGTACTGAAAGAGGGTAAGCGCATCGCCGCCTCAGTCACCGAGTTGCCGTTTCTGTGACGCTTCTTGCAGCAAACAATTGGGCCGCCCGGTGGCAATCGCAGTGACCGTGGCGCTGACGAATAACTCGCCGTCAATATCGTGTTTGATATGGTTGTCATGCTGTTTGATGCGGGTTTCAATCGCCACTGCGCCGGCGGCTTGGGCGAGGGCGGCGGCTTCCCGCGTGGCAATTTCAATTGCCTTTTGGCGCGCGAGTTTGAGTTCTTCAAAAACCATCGGCTGCGCTTTGTGGAATAAATAAAATACGCCAAACTGCGGCTGCGTAATCGTAACATGCGCACTCTGCACCACCGAACCCAACACCGCGCCGACCGCGCTGGCGACTTCCGCATTGGGCGGCAGGTGCAATTGCGCCGCTAACCGTTGTGCCACAGCGGGAAAATAATCCCGCGCCGCGCCGCCCACCGCGACAATCGGATAAAGTTTGGCGAATTCAACATGGAATAACGGTTGCGGGTCGGAAGCGGAATCGGAATCGCCGCGGGCGAACACAATATCGGCGAATAACCGCGTCAAGTTGCCGACTTGACTGGCCGGCAGTTGGTCGTGCTGGTTTAGCCCGGCTTCCAGAATGGTTTGGCTAAGCGCCCGCGTGACCAGCGCGAAGACTTGTTTGCACGGCTGCTCCGTATCCCCGGCGCGCCAGTTGCCGCAGCCGTAGAGGTGGCGCATTTGTCGCGCCCAGATTTTCGCCCCCAAGTGCGCCGCGCGCGCCGACCAGTGCTTGCTCATGCCCAGTACATGGGTCGCATCGGAGGGGGTGAAGCCGCTGTAAATCACCAACCCCAAGCGTTCCATCGCCGCCAGCGCGCGCAGCATCGGGCGCGCCGAATCCACCAAAGATTGCAGTTCAATCGGTCCGCTTTGCAACGCCTCCCACGCCTGCTGTTCGGGTTCTTTCAATTGTCTCAGCAAGGTGGGATTGTGTTGCAGCGGCAACGCGAATCGGTTCTGCCGCGGGTTCGGCGCGGCGCGCAGTTGCTGTTCCAGTTTCGGCAACACTTGCGGGAACTGATGCGCCAACAAACTCATCGGCACCACGCGCCGCTGCGACAAGGTGAGTTTTCCCTTGAACCGCACTTCGCTGTCGCCGCCCAAGCCGATGGAGAACACCCGCAACGCCTCAACCATCGGTCGCCAATCGCCGAGGCGCGCGCCGTCCTCGCAGAGTTGCGGCTTGCCGTCGGTGACCACGGCGATATCGGTGGTGGTGCCGCCCATATCTACCACGATGGCATTGCGCTGCCCGCTCAGCGCGCACGCGCCAATGACGCTCGCCGCCGGTCCCGACAACACCGTGGCGACCGGTTGCTGCAGCGCGGTTTGCGCATTCACCAACGAACCGTCGCCTTTGACGACCATCAGCGGGGCGTGGATGTTGCGCCGCCGCAACAGGCTCTCCACCGCGCCGATTAAGGCTTGGATATACAAAATCATACGGGCGTTGAGCACCGCGGTTAACGCGCGGCGCGGCGCGCCCAGACTGGTGGCTAACTCATGCCCACAAGCGACCGGCTTGCCGCTCAGTTCACCGACCAATTCGCGCAACGCGATTTCATGGCAGGGGTTGCGGGTGGCGAATAAACTGGACACGGCAAACGCCGAGACTTGCGCCTGTTGCTGCTTGATTTTATGCGCCGCCCGCGCCGTATCCAACGGCTTGAGTTCAGCGCCCACCGCGCTGTGACCGCCATCCAAGAGGGTGATGAAATCGCGTTCTAAAATGTTGTAGAGCCCGCTTTTTTCCACTTGTGGTTCGCTGTAGCCGGACAACAAAACCGCCACCGGCGCGCCGCGCCCTTCCACCACCGAGTTGGTGGAAAGGGTGGTGGATAACGCCACTAAGTTGACCGATTCAAGCGCCGCCGGCGGCAACTTGCACAGCGCGTTGTTGATGCCGACCGCCAGTTCATAATGGGTGGTCAGGCTTTTGTTTTTGGCGATGATATTCCGCTCCGCATCAATAATCACGGCGTCGGTATAGGTGCCGCCGGTATCAATGCCTAATTGAGCGGACATAGCGGTGTTTTGTTGGCGCAAGCGTGACCGCAACCGTAATGGGTTGCGGTGGTCAGGCGTGGCTATGCGATGACGGCGAAACCGGCGATGCACTTTCAACGCCGCTCTCAGCTTCCATTTCGGTCATATCTTTGGCAAGATTTTTTTGCGCCGCCATGGCGGCGACAAAAGCGCGCATGTGAAAAGCCGCGTGGCGCGGCGCATACCGATACTCCGCGCCCGGCGGACACGCGTGGCGCGCCTGACAACCTTCGGTCATGCATTTTGAATGCGGGTTGGCTTGCAGATAGTGGAAACAGGAAACCACATCATACCCGTCTTCGCGATGTTTGCTTGAAAACGCGTTTACCGGACAGACGCCCCGACACGGTTTGGCTTTGCATCGGCGGCATAGATTGTGCGCGCGCGCCGGCGCGCCGGCGCCCATGCATTCCACTGCCGCCGCATCGGCGCCGCGCGCCACATCATCGGCAACGGCAACGGGCGGCGGTTGGCGGTCTGCGCGCAGCGACTCCGGGGATGGAAAAACCAGCGCGAAGCGATAGGCATGCCAAAGCCCGTAGCGCGGGTGAATGAGCATGCCGAGTTTGGAATTCTGCAACGATTCGGCTTTTTTCGCCCACTGCAAAAATGGCAAGTGCGGGGGACCGGCAAACGGAAACAACGCGTGCGCGGAAAACTGCTCCGCTAACGCATGCCCGAGGCGCGCGCTCCAACGATTTAACGGATGCGGTTGGTGGTCGTGATATTCCGGCGACTGGCGGAACGCCTCCCAGATGGAGGAACCGACATTGCCGAATAACAGCAAATAGCGCGTCGCGTTCGGCGCGTGGGCGGGCGACTGTGCGCCCCCGGTCGGTGGCGTCGGCATATCCATCGCCGGCACTCGGTCATCCGCCGACACTACAAAACCGCCGCGAAAAACTAACCCGTGCGGCGCGGCGGCGGCGAGCACCGGCGGCAACAGAATGCTACTACGCCACCGCTGCACGGCGCCGAATTGGGCGGATGATTGGGTGGATGATTTAGGCTTGTTCAATGGGTCGGAGACTGCGAACGCATCAAAATATTGGTATTTTTTGGCGATCATTACAGTGCGCCCTCAGGCTGATTTGCTAAGCGCATCCGCCTATTCGGGCGTGTAGGTTTTCATGGCTTTGATAATACCCGCCAACTCGCCCGGCACCCATTCATAGTTGCCGTTAAATTTGCGATGAATATACGGCTCAAGGGTTTTGTATTCTGCGGTTAGAATCTTAAATTCTAATTGGTAGGCTCTGTCTGGGTCGGAGGTTTGGTAACTGCTCAATCGCTGTTCTGCATTGGTTGCGATGCCAACCTTGAACATACCCTTAAAAGCGGGGTTGCTGATGACATAGACATATTTTTTCGGGCGTTTTATATCTTCGCCACGCACTGGTACCTTTGCAGTACAGTTTGCTTTGCCACGAATTAAATCTGCTGGCACTTCCTTTTCTAAGCGGTTTT
>JAHRAW010000190.1 GCA_020027415.1 Gammaproteobacteria bacterium | reverse complement strand
GCACATTAAAGTACAGTTTTGCATGGGGTTGTTTCTGTTTTCTCGCGCCAAGTATTAAATTTTCTGATAAAAAAAATTTACACAAGCCGCCCGCCCGCAGGTTTTTATTTCAACATTTCTTCCAGTTCGCTCAAGCGGGCGGAGATGCTTTGTTGGAGATACCCTTCCGAGTCGTTTTCGCGTAGCGCGAGTTTCAGCGAAACCACCGCCGCTGGATAGTCGCCTAACGCCGCATAAAATTCGGCGGTGGCTTGGTGGGATTCCGCCCACAATCCAAGTTTGGCGTTGCACTTGGACAACAGCGGATACAAGTTATACATATCCTTATGCCGCCGCAGTTGGTGGCGTAGCACGCGCTTGGCGCCGGCGGGGTCGGTGTTTGCCAGCAGCGCATTCGCGTGGTAATAGGTGAGATAGCGCAACTGCGGTTGCGCGGCGCTCAGTTGCGCATAACGTTCGGCAGCCAACTGCGGGCGCCCGGCAAGCAAATCAATGTTGGCTCGCGCCAGTTGGAAAGCGGTCTCGTTTGGATGCGCCGCCAACAACGGCTGCAAAGTGGCACTGGCGCGGTCAAACTGCCGCATGGTTAAGTATGCCAAGGCGAGACCATAGCGCGCCACGTCTTGCTGGTCGCCTATTGCGTTGTCAACCTGCGCGCTGAAATAGCCGACTGTGTCCGGCGCGCGCGATGCATACTGGGCGCGAATTTTTGCTTTGGCGAGATAAAAGGCGCGGTTAGCCGAATCCTTTGCGGGCGGATTTGCGGGCGGGTACAGGGCGGCGCGATTTTCCGCTTCGGCGATGCGCGTGTACGAAAGCGGATGGGTGCGCAGAAATTCCGGGGCTTGATTGAGTTCGCCATGTCGGTCCAGCCGAGTGAAGAAACGTCCCATCGCCGACGGGTCAAATTCGGCTTGCGCTAATAGTTTGATGCCGATGGCGTCTGCTTCCCGTTCAAAGCCGCGGGTATAGGCAAGTTGCTGGGATAACAACGCGGCGTTGGCGACGCTAATCCCAGCCAACCCCGCTTGACCGCCGATTAACACCGACGCCAAGATTGCCGCGGCGGCGGGTAACTTGCTGGCTTCCGCTTTGGCAAGCATGCGCGGCATGTGTCGCTGTGTGAGGTGGGCGATTTCATGCCCCATCACTGAAGCCAGTTCGCTTTCGTCTTGCGTGGCTAAGATCAAGCCGGTGTGAAAAGTAATATGCCCGCCCGGCACGGCGAACGCATTCAAACTCGGATCGTTAAACAAGTACGCGGTAATTGGAGTGCCGCGCAACGAAGCATGTTGCGCCACCTTAGTCGCCAGTTGATTGAGGTAGGCGTTTAGTTCCGGGTCGTTGATATAGGCGCTGTTTTTGAGCAGTTGACGCAAGAACTGCTGACCGATTCTTTTCTCTTGGGCGGGCGACAAAACCCGCGTGGTGCTGTCGCCCAATTCCGGCAACGGTTCGTTCTCGTTCTCTGCGGACCATGCGGGCAGCGCGGACAACGGCGCGCCTAACGCGGCGACTAACAACAGTCGCCGCAGGCACGCGGCGGCGCGGCGCTTTATTGCGAACAAGAGGATGGTTAGCCAGGCTTGCATGGATTCGGTTCCGAAGCGGAAAATGCGTTACAATTCTCGCCCCCGCCCATAATACGGCTTAGGCGACACCAGGTCAAAATATACGAGGTCAAATTCATGGTTGAAACCACACAGCAACTGGATGCGCGCGGTTTGAATTGTCCGTTGCCCATTCTGCGCGCCAAGAAAACACTGAACGGGATGGGCGCCGGAGAAGTGCTCGGGATTATCTCCACCGACCCCGGCTCGGTGAAAGATTTTGAAGCCTTCGCCGCGCAAACCGGCAATGAATTGTTGGAGTCCAGCGAAATAAACGGCGAATTTCATTTTAAAGTGAAAAAGTCATAACGGGTCGCTTGCGGGCGGCGGTGAAATGGTAACGCAAACCGCAGGCATCCGACCGACTGTGGGTAAAAAATTGCTCACCCGCGGCGTTGTGAATACGCGCGCCGGGCTTCCGTAGCGATGATTTCCACGCCGCGCCTCAATTGGCTCGGCTCGCTGGCATAGGTTACGCGCAGGCATTCGTGGCGGTGTTGCCACGGCTGATTCAGCCCGGGAAAGAAGTGCTGACCGGCGATGACCAGCACCCCGCGCCGCTTCAAACGTTGGTACAGGGTTTCGCTGGAAATTGGCAGCTCGGGCAGCCATAACCACAAAAAAATCGCGCCTTCGGAACTGTGTATCCGCACCGGCAAATCCGCCATTAGGTCGTGCACCAGAGCAATCGCTTGGCGGGACCGGGCGCGGTAATACGGGGCAATGGTCTCGGCGCATAGCGACAACAATTGCTGATTTTGTAGCAGTCGGGTCGCCAGCGATGGTCCAAAGCGCCCCGGCGAGAGGGTGAAAATGGCGTTGGAACGCGTGATTTGCGAGATGACTTCGGGGTTGGCGACGATGATGCCAGTGCGTGCGCCGGGCAACCCCAATTTGGATAAACTCAGGCACAGGATGATGTTTTCGTCCCACAGCGGCGTGGCCGGCGTGAACACGATGCCAGGGAACGGCAACCCATATGCGCCGTCAATAATCAACGGCACGTCGGCGGCGCGCGTCAGTTGATGCAACTTGCCGATTTCGTCGTCGGTCACCACATTGCCGCTGGGATTGGTGGGGCGGGAAAGGCAAACCGCGCCGATTTCGTCGGTGATATTTAAGCGCGCGAAATCCACGCGATACTTAAAAGTTCGCTCGTCAAGGCGTTCAATGAGCGGCTTGTTGGCGGTGAAAATGGATTGGTCGCCGAGCCCGACATCCGCATAGCCAATGTATTCGGGCGTCATCGGAAACAAGATTTTGCGGAATTCGCGCGGTGAAAATTGTCCGGCGAAGAGGTTGAACAAAATACCAAAACTGGCTTGACTGCCATTGGTCACCGCGATGTTGTCGGGCTGGACGCGCCACCCGAAACGTTGCGACAGCAAGGTCGCCAACGCGTCAATGAAAGCATGATTTCCCTGCGGCGAATCGTAATTGCCGATCATGTCTTCAAAGGCGCGCCCGGCGGCGAGCATCTTTTCCATCTCCACGCGGAAGGCTTGTTGCACTGCGGGGATGGCGGCTGGGTTGCCGCCGCCGAGCATTTGCATGGCGGTGTTTTGATTGACCGCTTCGCCAAGGTCTTGCATCAAGCGCAGGATGCCGCTGTCGCTTTTGAACTGCTCGGAAAATTTTGAATACTGCATCACACGCAATCAATTAAAGCAAAGCGCGACCCAGTTGCGGTGCAAGGCTCTGTGCAGAGCGCTGCGCTGAGGCGCGCTCACTCATGCGTTTGCACTCGCTTCGCGCCTCGCGCCGCCGCCATCGCCCGGACGGAGAGTTTAGTTGCCCACCACTTGGTCGGTTTCGGGAAGGTCGCCGACGATGGAGACATTGCGGCGCGCGCCCGGCGAAGCCATTTGTTGCCAATAATCGACCAAAATATTTCCGCTTTCGCGCAGCAACGCGTCCGGCGTTGGTTGGCTTCGGTCTGCTTCGGCGGCTTTGGCTTGTTCCGCGTTCTCCTGTTCAAGCGATTCAATGGACGCCAACGGCTGCTTGCCCAACGCGATGCGCATGCGGTTTTCCAGTTGCAGGCGTTGTTGGTCGCGCGCCTCGCGCTCAAGCGCGCGGGTGCTTTCATTCAGGGTGATGAATTGTTGGTCGCGCAGTTGCTCGTTGATTTCTTGCAACGCCGCCAAGCGTTGAAACTCCGGGTCGGCGGTTATGCGTTGCTGATGCAGGCGTCGGGTGCGCTCCACAACCGCGGCGTCGGCGGGGTTGTGGAACCGCTGAAAGACCGCGTTAGGGATGCGTCGCCACGGCATTGCGTTGGCATACGACCGCTCGCCGAATTCATCGCTGTGGTCGGCGGTCGGCAAGGTGATGTCGGGAATCACGCCGCGATGTTGCGTGCTGTCCCCGTTGATGCGGAAAAATTGGGCGATGGTTAGTTTCAATTGCCCGACATCGCCGTCGTTTTTGGCGAAGCGATTAAGGTCAACCAAATGCTGCACGGTGCCTTTGCCGAAGGTGGGTTCGCCAATGATTAAGCCGCGGCGATAATCTTGGATCGCCCCGGCAAAAATCTCCGAGGCCGAGGCGCTATACCGATCCACCAGCACCGCGAGCGGTCCGGTGTAGACAATTTGCGGGTCCGGGTCGCGGTTAACATGAATTTGCCCGGCGGTATTGCGGGTTTGCACGACCGGTCCTTTTTTGATGAACAAGCCGGTGAGCGCGATGGCTTCAGCCAGCGCGCCGCCACCGTTGCCGCGCAGGTCAATAATCAGCCCGTCAATGGGTTCGCTCGCCAATTCAGTCAGCAATTTGCGCACATCGCGCGTGGTGCTGCGATAGTCGGGCTGGCGTTGGTTCAAGCCGTCAAAATCGCTGTAGAAAGACGGCAAGTCAATCACGCCGATGGCGGCTTCGCCGTGCGCCGTGGAGACGGACAAGATGCGCTTTTTGGCGGCTTGTTCTTCCAGTTTAATTTGGTCGCGCCGGATGGCGATGATTTTCGCCGGGCGGTCGGCTTCGCCGTCGCCGGGCAACACCTCCAGTTTGACCAGCGAGCCCTTCGGACCGCGAATCAGTTCCACCACATCATCCAACCGCCAGCCAATTACATCCACCATTTCCTGCTCGCCTTGCGCCACGCCGATAATCCGATCTTCGGCTTTCAGTTCGCGTCCGAGGTCGGCCGGACCGCCGGGAATGATGCGCTGTATGCGCGTGTATTCGTGGTCGGTTTGCAGCACCGCGCCGATGCCTTCCAGCGACAAGCGCATTTGGATGTTGAAATTTTTACTGGCGCGCGGCAGAAAATAACTAGTATGAGGGTCAATCGCGCTGACATAGGCGTTGATGAAAGTTTGGAACACATCCCCGGCGTTGAATTGCCGGGTGCGGCGCGCTAAATGGGTGTAACGCTTGTGCAAGGTGGCGGTTAATTCCGCTTCGCTCTTGCCGGCGAGACGCAAGTTGAGGATATCGTTCTTAATGCGCCGCCGCCATAAATCGTCCAACGCTTGCATATCGCGCGCCCAAGCCGCGTGTTCGCGGTTGAACTGATATTGTTCATCGCGCGTTAAATCAAAAGGTTCATCCAGCCGCGCCAGCGCGTATTGCACGCGCTCTTCCACGCGCGTCCGCAAGATGCTGAAGATGACAAAGGCGGGTTGGAGTTCGCCGCGGTCGATGAACTCGTCAAAGCGGTGGCGCAACAATTCAAACTGGTCAATATCGGTCTGCACGAAAATGCTTTTCCCGGGGTCCAGTTTGTCAAGGTAATTCTGCAACACCTCAGCCGAAAATTTATCGTTCAGCGGCTGCTTGCGATAGTGGGATTTGTCAATTAAATAATTAATCAACTTGAGGGTGCGCGCTTGTTTGGCGGTAGCGACTGGCACGGCGGTGTTTTCCAAGCCGGGGATATTGGCGTGGCTCGGCGCCAAGCCAAGTAGCAACAAGCCCGCCAGAAAAACACCAACCAGAGGCTTGCAAGTTCGCCCGCATGGCGCGTTGCGCGCGCGCCCATGCGAGTGCGATCTTTGCGCCGCTTGGGTGGCGGCAATTGAAGTTTCAAGGTGCATAGTGAAGGCGAAAGCGCATGGCGCGGCGCGGATTGCTACGATTGGGTTCATAAGGTTGGCACGAGAAGTAGTTCATCATACCTCAATTTCCCGCAACTTGGGGAATTGGGGTTGCTCCCAACGGCGAGTGGGGCGGGCGGCGCATGGCGCGGGTTGCTTGCTTACAGATCTTCAATCACTTTCGCCAGCGATGCGGCGGAGTCGTTGTGCAGCAGTTTATGGTTTTCCAGTAGCAGCACTTGGTCAAAGCGCGCCAACAGCGTCGGGTCGTTGAACGCCCATATCAAGTTTCGTCCGGCGCGCAATTTGAGAATGCGGTCCACGATACGGGCAAAACTTTTGCCGTCCAACCCCGCCAACACATTGTGCAGAATCAGAATGTCCGTATTTTTCAGCAACGCCCGCGCCAAAGTCAGTTTCTGGCGCACGATGGAAGACAACTTGGCGCCGCCCGCGCCGCTGGGGCAGTTCAAGCCGGCGAGCAAAATCGCTTGGTTTAGATTGGTGGATTTGAGGGTATTTTTGATGGTTTCGGTGACCCGCGGTTGCAAATGCCCTTTGGCGTGCATGATTCTGCCGAACAACAGGTTTTCTTGCACCGACATATTGTAGTTGTATTTATTTTTGTCAAAGAAGCGGAGATGGTCGTTGTCCACGCCGAGTTCTTCGATCAAGGTTTTGCGGGCGGCAACCACCTTTTGTTGAATCGCCGGGGTGAGCAAATCAAGGCGATGCCGAGCCGGGCATAATTGCAAACTCACCGCCACTAATTTGGCGCGTTGCGCTGCGTTCATGTTCGCCCCGCCGCCGGT
>JAHRAW010000186.1 GCA_020027415.1 Gammaproteobacteria bacterium | reverse complement strand
GATGAACGGAATCTTGAAATGCAAGCCCGGCTTAAGGTCGGAATTAACGATTTCGCCAAACTTGAATACGATGGCTCTTTGCCGCTCATCCACATAAAAAGTCGCCGAAAATAAAAGCTCCACCGTGATTGCCACGAGCGCGGTGTACAGAAGCCCTTTGCTGTTCATGTTTAATTTCTCCCAGTGGTGCGGTTGGCGTTGCGACCCAATGAGCCGGTGCTTTCGCGCTCCAGCTGGTCGGCGTCTACGGGGTTGGAGGAGGTGGAATTCAGCCTATTGTCGACTTGGGAAGCATTGCGGTTGCGGAGCAATTGATCCAGCGGCAGATACATCACGCTGTTGCCGCCGCTTTGATCAATTAGCATCTTGCTGGAATTGCTCAGCACCTCATCCATGGATTCAAGATATAGCCGTTCGCGGGTGATTCTCGGAGCCTTCTCATATTCAGTCAGCACCTGCTCAAAGCGAGATGCCTGACCTTCGGCTTTGGCGACCGTGGAGGCTTTATAGGCTTCCGCTTCTTGCATGATGCGGGCGGCGAAACCGCGCGCCTTGGGGATGATATCGTTGGCGTAGGCTTGCGCCAAATTTTTAATGCGCTCCTCATCCTCGCGCGCCCTGACCACATCGTCAAAAGCGTTTTTTACCTGCGACGGCGGCTGCGCGTTCTGCATTTCCACGGTGCGAACATTAATGCCGGTCTGGTAGCGGTCTAAAATCCGCTGAACCAGTGTTTTGGTCTCCGCCGCCAGTTGCGCGCGCCCTTCGGTAATTGCGAAATCCATGGTGCTACGCCCGACAATTTCACGCACCGCGCTTTCGGTGGCTTGGCGCACCACCGTTCTTGCCATGTTGCGTTGGTTAAATTCGCTGACATTGAACAGTAAGTCGATGGCGGATTTGATGTCGTATTGCACCGCGAATTGGATGTCAATGATGTTTTCATCTTGGGTCAGCATCAACGCTTCGCGCGGCACCGTGGACAGGTTGCTCGCCCCCTTGCGATAGCCGACCTCAACGGTGTTAACCTGCTGGGTATTGACAATCTCCACCGTTTCAATCGGCGCCGGAATATGCCAGTGTAACCCGGCGTGTTTGGTTTCTTGGTATTTGCCAAAGCGCAACTCAATAGCTTGCTCGCCCTGGTCAACCGTGTACATGCCGCTAAATAGCCAGAAGCCCACGCCCACTAACAGCGCGAGACCGACTAGATTGCCGCCGGGCAGGTTAAATTTCCGCGACGGGTCGCCGTCCTTGCCGCCGCGACGGTTGCCGCCGCCACCCTTGCCGCCGCTAAACAGCGCCTCCAGCCGCCGCCGTACCTCGCGAACAATTTCATCCAGGTCCGGCGGTCCACCGCTGTGCTTGGTGCGCCGCTCCTGTTGTCGAGTCCATGGGTCTTTGTCGTTGGGTGCGCCCGATCCAGGTTCATTCCAAGGCATTTTGTGGCTCCAGTAGAGAAAAAAAATTGGTGATTAAAAAACGGATTGGCAAATCATAGCACAATTGCGCAACGATGCAACACCGCGGTTGCGGCGCGTAAAAAAAATTGCGCGGGCATGCGCATTATAGCGGCAAAATTACGGCGCGGCAAGGTCGCGCAGTTTAACCATGGTGCGCGGGCAAACGTTTGCTTGCCAGTCGGCATGGTGATTGCTGCGCCGCCACAAAACGCGCGCGCCGCGCGGTGAGTCGCTCGTTACAGGCTGTAGTACATATCAAATTCACACGGATGCGTCTCCGCGCGCAAGCGATTGACTTCCTTCATTTTGAGTTCAATATACGCATCAATTGCGTCATCGCTCATCACCCCGCTGGCGGTCAGAAAATCGCGGTCATGGTGCAGCGCATCCAGCGCGACATCCAGCCCATGGGCGACGCGCGGCAGTTGTTTTTCCTGCTGCGGAGTCAGCGCGTATAAATCTTTTTCGGTCGGCTCGCCGGGCTCAATTTTGTTGCGAATGCCGTCCAGCCCGGCCATCAGCATGGCGGTGAACGCCAAATACGGGTTGGCGGTGGAATCCGGAAAGCGCACTTCTATGCGGCGCGCGTTGGGATTGGCTACATGCGGAATGCGGCACGAAGCGGAACGGTTGCGCATTGAGTACGCCAACAACACCGGGGCTTCAAAGCCCGGCACCAAGCGTTTGTAACTATTGGTGCTGGCGTTGGCGAAGGCGTTAATCGCCCGCGCATGCTTGAACAGCCCGCCGATGTAATACAACGCGAGTTTGCTCAAGCCACCATACTGGTCGCCGGAAAAAAGATTCTTGCCGTCTTTGGCGAGCGACTGATGCACATGCATGCCGTTGCCGTTGTCGCCGACCAACGGCTTGGGCATGAAAGTCGCGGTCAAGCCGTGGTTGTGCGCGACATTAAACACGACATATTTGAACAGTTGCACTTGATCGGCTTTGTTCACTAAGGTGCTGTATTTGGCGCCAATCTCGCCCTGTCCGGCGGTGCCGACTTCGTGGTGATGCAATTCCACCTGCATCCCCATGTCCGCCATCACCATACACATCTCGGAGCGAATATCGGCTTGGCTGTCCACCGGCGGCACCGGAAAATAGCCGCCTTTGACGCCCGGGCGATGCCCGCTGTTGTCGTCTTCGTATTCCCGGGCGCTGCTCCACGCCGCTTCGGTGGACTCCACTTGGTAGAAAGCATTGCCCATCTCATTGCCCCAGGTCACCGAATCAAACAGAAAAAACTCATTTTCCGGACCGAACAAAGCCTGATCGCCGAGGCCGCTGTCCAGCAGATACGCCTCGGCGCGTTTGGCGATGGTGCGCGGGTCGCGCCCGTAGCCCTGCATATCTTTCGGTTCAATGATATCGCAACGCAGGTTCACCGTAGCCGCTTGATAAAACGGGTCCAGCACCGCCGATTTTGGATCCGGCAACATAATCATGTCGGATTCATTGATCGGCTTCCAGCCGGCGATGGAAGAACCGTCAAACATTCTGCCGTTCTTCAAAAAACTTTCATCCACCACGGTCGCCGGAAACGAAACATGGTGTTCTTTGCCGCGGGTGTCGGTGAAACGAAGATCAACGAATTTGGCTTCGTGTTCGCGAATCAATTTTAGGGCGTCTGCTACAGACATTGTTGCTTAACCTCTTTGAGTGGTGGGTATAAAAAATAGTTGCGCGTTCATCTAATTCCAAATCCCGCGCCTGATGCGCCAGCTCGGCTGGCATACCGCAAAGCCATAAGATTTTAGAGTTTCAGGGTTTCAGATTCTCAGGGTCACATGGCTTCATCTGGCAAATGGATGGATTGCATGGCGTTGGGATTGCTTGGTTTCTCTAAGGATCTTCCCGCGGCGGGGCAATGACAACCGAGCGGTGATTGTAGGCGGCGAGTCGGAAAATGTCAATTAACTATGTTCAATTCTCAATTTTTTTTTACTTTCTACCGGTGAACGGAGCTTCCGGCGGGTTGGCGGGGGCGGCGGGCGGTACCTGGTTGCGGTCGCGGTCAGCAGTGCTATTGCACATATCGGAATTCGCTTGATAGCGGTTGCGCAAGCCTTGGGCGAGCAAAAACAAGCCGCCGGAAGACACGGTCGCCCACAAGGAAACCCCGGACTGCAGCACGCCGCGGGGGTCAATTTCAGTTTCCGGCTCGGACAGGGTGCCGCCAATGCGCACAATCTGCGCCAACGAAGCTGAGTTGATGCCGAAGCCTTGCCGCGCCTTCGGCAGCAGCAAGATGCGCAACGTTTCATCGCCAAAGTTAATATCACCGACGCCAAACAGCGTCACGCGGTCGGTTTTAATCACCAAGCCGTCGCGGATGGCGGCAACGCCTTGCGCGACCTCAAGCTGCGCCAACGCGCATTCAATATTAATATACTCGCCAAGCGACGTGGACGGATTCAGCACCGTGCGCAGGTTGGAAAAAATATCACCGCCCACGACATTCAGCGTTTGATTTTTCATGCGCGCTTGTTCCAATCGCAACGTCGCTCGCCCGTTGGCGTTGGCGGCAAATTCAGCCATAGAAAGCCCGTGCGTGGAAAAATCAACTTGCGCCGCCACCGCGCCGCCATGCAAGTGATTGTCGTGGCGAAATTTCACCAACCCGGCGGTATCCAATTGCTCTCCGCGCAGGCTGAATTCGGCGGACGGCGGCTGCGCACCGGCATCCACGGTAATATTCATAGTCAAATCGCCTTGCCCCATGCGAGCGGTGACGGCTTGTTGCAAGACGCCTTCATGCGCCACCAGTTGCGCCTCCACCGCGCGCAGGCTGAGCCGCTTGGTGGTCATGCGGTCGGCGCGCAGATCAATGCGCCCGTTGAATTGGTGAAGCCAGTCGGTGCGCAGCGGTTTGGGCGAGAAAACCCGGGGCTTTCCTGCGCGCGGCGCGAGTAGTTCGTGGAGCTCAACATTATCGGCAACCAATTCGGCTTGCACTTGGGCGCGCGCTTGGCGGTCGTGCGGCCGATTCCATTGCACGCTGCCGCGCACATCGCTGGCGCCGATTTGCAAGCGCGCGGTGGAGTGAATGCGATGCGCGGCGGTGCGCAGGCGAATGTTGCCGGCAATCGCGCGGTCGGGATGAAACCACGCGGTGCTTAAGAGCCCCAAATCGGCGACCGTGTTTGCCGCAAACTCCAATTCCAAGTGGCTGCTTTGCAGCGGGCTGAGGCTTTCGATCGCGCCGTGCAAATTGAGTTTCACCGCCGGCGAATCAATGGTTACGCTGAGATTCTCTAGGCTGAGATTCTCTAGGCTGAACGCGCCGTTTTTCGCCGCCACCTGCACGCTGAAATCCACCTCGCCGGCGGGCAACGCGCCGCCCCACGGCAAAGCGAGATTGGCAACATTGAAGCGCTGACTGCTGCCGCGCAGATGAAATTGCAACGGGGCGAATTGATTGACTTGCCCGCGCACCACCATATCCATGCCGCTCGCCAACGACTCAATTTTGAAGTCGCGAAGGTTCCACTGGGCGAATGCCGAGGACTGCAGCGTGGCGCTCGCTTGCAACGGCAACAAGTCTTCCACCAACGCCCGCGCTGAGTCCGCTTGCATCGCAGCGCGCCATGGCTGCGCCGCCGCCGCCGCGAGTTTCATGCGCACCTGCATATCGGCACGCAGCGCCTCGCCGAGGTGGTCCATCGCTCCGTTCGCTTGCAGGCTCAAGCCGGCGTGCTGCAAGCGCAGTTTTATATTGCGCAAGTGCCAGGCTTGTGGCGTGCGCACCAATTCGGCAGTGGCCGTGGCAGCGGCGCGCTGGTTGCGTTGCGCGCGCGCCTCGCTTGGCAGGTTGCGCCATTGACTCGTATCCGCATCGTTGAGGCGCAGGGACGCCGACAGCGGCAAACTGTCGCGCCAGCGGTCTTTTAGGCGCGTAATTTTGCCGGCGGTGCGCAACGATATGGCTTGGTTTTGGATATGCGCGCGCGCCACGATTACATCCAGTTCGTGCCATGCACCGACTACCTTGCCCTGCAAACTGGCGCGCAACGGCGGCAAGCGGAAGAGTTGGGGATAGATCTCGCCATCCGCCGAAAAGTTGAGGTGCACATCTTGGAATTGATACAGCCCGGGAATTGCCCCGCCGGCGCTGAGCGCGCCTTGCAAATGCGCACCGCCGAGCCCCATGCCGTCGGCTTGCAATTCAATCGCTTGCAATTGCATGGTGTAGAACTTTTGCGGCTGATAAAAGCGCGCGCGCCCGTGCAGGTTGTTAAATTCCGGCAAATCAGCCGCTACCAAAGCCGATAAGGTCGGCAGTTGCGCGACCTCAAAATCAAGTTGCAAATCAAGCCCGCGCCAGCGCAGTAAATCTTCGGCGGCGCCGGTGGCGCGCACGCGATTGTCCGCCGCCCCCACGCTCGCCTCCAGGCTCAGATTGGACGGCTGAAAGGAAAATAAGGTTTGCAGACTGCCAACGGTAGCAGTGGCGGTAATCGGGATTTGCTCAATCTCCCCGCGCCCAGTGAGCGCAATCGGCTGATTCGGCGCGTCATTGGTGGCGCGGGCGCGGTGAATGCGAATATCCCAGCGGCGATCGAGCGTAAGCGCGGTGATTTCGCCGCCTACAATTTGCGCACTTGGTATTTCCAACCACTTGGGGAACGGGCGCGGCGTTGGCGGCGGCGGCAACGAACTTGCGCGCGACTTATTTTGCTGCACCCGTAGGCGGGGCGTTGCCAACTCCACCTCCACCAAGCGCAGTTTGCCGCGCAACAAGGCCCACGGGGAAATGGAAAACCCGACCCGCTCCACTTCCAAAGTCCATTCCAGTGGGCTGCTCGGGGCATTGGCGTAGCGCACCGCCTCCGCATAAACGCGCAGCCCGTCCGCCAACGCCAAATACAACTCGCCCTGCACGCGCAGGCTGCGCCCGCTGCGCGCTTCAACCGCTTGCTGAAGCCATTGCTTGTAGCCATCCTGTCCAATCCAAGCAACCCACGCCAGCGGCACGGCGAGCAACAACGCCGCCCCCGCCAGACTCCATTTCAGCCCGGTTTTCATTTTCATCGGTGCGCCGGCGGCGATTTCGCCACGCGACAACCATCATGCGCCGACGCCATGCCCAACCTCAGCCCCAGCCCCGCCCCGCCGCTGTTCAAGGAATCAACGCCACGCTGTCCAGCCCGGCGGTTTCCGGCAAATCAAACATCAAGTTCATATTCTGAATGGCTTGCCCGGCGGCGCCCTTAACCAAGTTGTCTTCCACCGCCAACACCACCACCGTATCGCCGTCTTGCGGGCGATGCACCGCCAGTTGGCAAGTATTGGCGCCGCGCACGTTGCGCGTATCGGGATGCGAGCCGGCCGGCAACACCTCCACGAACGGCTCGGCGGCGAAGCGCTGCTGATATAAAGCCTGCAAATCCACTTCGCCGGCTTGCAAAGCACCGTATAAGGTGGCGTGAATGCCGCGCACGGTCGGCAACAAGTGGGGGGTGAACACCAACTTGAGCGGTTGTCCGGCCAGTTGTTGCAGTTGTTGCTGGATTTCCGGCTGATGCCGATGCCCGGACACCGCATAGGCTTTGAAGGAGTCCGCCATCTCGGCAACGGCGGTTTGGAGGCTGGCTTGCCGACCGGCGCCGGAAACCCCGGATTTGACATCGGCAATCAGCGTCGTCCCCAGATTCAGCAAGCCATTTTCCAGCAGCGGCAGATAGCCGAGTTGCACCGCGGTCGGATAGCAGCCCGGATTGGCGACCAGACGGGCATGGCGAATGGCTTGCCGATTGATTTCCGGCAACCCATACACTGCGTGCGGTAACAACTGCGGGCAAGCATGCCGCTGCCCATACCATTGCTCCCACAGCCGCGCATCTTGCAACCGAAAATCCGCCGACAAATCAATCACTTTCACCGCTGCCGCCAACAATCGCTCGGCATGCGTCATGGCGATGCCGTTGGGGGCGGCGCAGAACACCACATCGCACTGCGTCAGCATGGATTTTTCCGGCTCCGTGAAGCGCAAATCCAACACCCCGCGCAACGATGGAAAAGTATCCGCAACCGGTTGCCCGAGGTGCGCGCGCGAAGTAATGCAGACCGGCTCGGCGCGCGGATGACGCGCCAACAACCGCAGCAGTTCCACGCCGGTATAGCCGCTGCCGCCGAGGATGCCCGCCTGAATCGGCGTTGCGGTCGGTGGTTTTTGTGGCTGGCTCATGGTGGGCGGTGGGTGGTTGCAATCCGTTTGCGCGCGAAGATGCTACGATGGATTTGCGATGGAGATGGATTTGCGATGGAGTTTGCCGATTGCGGTTACAATCCACTTAATTACGCTGCGCGCCGCCAAGCCAAGCAAACCAGCAAAGTTTGAATTATATTCCTATTGTATCCAATCACCATGCCCGCGCTGGAAAATACTTACCGCGACCTCAAACAGCGAATCGCGCGCCTCAGCGATTTGAGCGCAACCGCTCAGCAACAGCAACAACAACCTGCGCCGGCGGTGCGCTTGATTGCGGTGAGCAAACAACACCCGGCCAACGCGGTGGTCAAGTTGGCGCGCTTGGGACACCGCGACTTCGGCGAAAACTATGCGCAGGAAAGCCGCGAGAAGATCAAGCAGGTTGCCGAGTGGTTCGCCGCCGCACCCGGCGCGCGCGGTTCATCCGACTCGCCCGACCCCCAATTGTGCTGGCACTTCATCGGGCATATTCAAAGCCGCAAATGCGCGTTCATCGCGCAGCACTTTGATTGGGTGCATACCATTGATAGAATTGAAATCGCCGACAAACTCAATCAAGCGCGCGCCGCCAGCTTGCAGAAGCGCGCGCCGCTCAATGTGCTGATTCAACTCAACTTGGACGGCGAACCAAGCAAATCCGGCGTGTCCGCTGCGGAACTGCCGCCGCTCGCCGCCGCGCTCCGCGCGCTACCCAACCTCCGCCTGCGTGGTTTGATGATGATCCCGAAACCGCAACCAGACTTGCAAAAACAACGCGCGGTGTTTCGCCGCGGGCGAGAATTGCGCGATACCTTAAACGCGGCGAGCAACGCGCCGCACGGCAACCTTGAGCATCTTTCCATGGGCATGAGCGGCGATATGGAAGCCGCGCTTGCCGAAGGCGCCACTATGCTGCGCATCGGCACCGCGATTTTCGGTCCGCGCCCGCCAAAACCACCCATGCCCGCCGCGCGTTCGCGGTAACATGCTCGGCTTGGTGATTTATTTTTCTGTTCGCTTGCCACGCCTAACTATTGCCCATGCGCGCATCCACAACTCTGGCTTTTATCGGCGGCGGCAACATGGCGCGTAGCATGCTCGGCGGGCTGTTGCATTGCGGGTGGCGCGCCGATGATTTGTGCGCTTGCGACCCGCAACCGGCCCAACGCCAGCAATTAGCGCAGCAATTCGGCATCCGCTGTTTTGACGACAACCAAGCCGGCGTTGCGCGCAGTCAAATCATCGTGTTCGCAGTAAAACCGCAGCGCATGCAACAAGCGGTCGCCTCCATCGCCGCGCGCGCGCAACAACACCAGCCGTTGCTGATTTCCATTGCGGCCGGCGTGCGTTGCGCCGAGGTGTTGCGCTGGGCGGGCGGGTCGTTGGATATGGTGCGCGCCATGCCCAACACTCCGGCGTTAGTCAACGCCGGCATTTCGGCGTTATTCGCGCCCGCCACGGTGCCGGAAAAACAGCGCAAACTGGCGCAGCGGGTTATGCAATCGGTCGGCGAGACGCTCTGGTTGCCAGCCGAATCGCTGTTGGATGTGGTCACCGCAATCTCCGGCAGCGGTCCCGCGTATTTTTTCAACCTGATGGAGCAACTGGTCGCCGGCGCCACGCAGCACGGGCTTGACCCCGCGCACGCGCAGTTGTTGGCGGTGCAAACCGCAGCCGGCGCCGCCCGCCTCGCGCAGCATAGTTCGCACACCGCCGCCGAATTGCGCGCCCAAGTCACCTCGCCGGGCGGCACCACCGAAGCGGCGCTGAGCAAAATGGCGGCGCTCGGCTTGGACAATGCGATACAACAAGGCATCGCCGCCGCGATCACCCGTTCCCGGCAACTCGCCGACCAACTCGCCGCCGCGCCCGACCTCGCGCCCGCCAACCCCACTGCTAACCGCCGCCCCGACTCGGATTGCTAAATGTCCTATTTCCAACCAGCGCTCATATCCGCCGTGCAAACGATGCTCGGCTTGTACTTAGTGGCGGTGATTTTGCGCTTTTTACTGCACTTATTGCGCGCCGAGTTGCGCAATCCGGTGGTGCAAATGCTCGTGCTCATCACCAACCCGCCGTTGCGCGTGCTGTGGAAATTCATCCCCGCTTGGCGCGGCGTGGATCTCGCCGCAGTCGCGCTCATCGTGTTGTTGGGGATGCTCAAATTGGCGGCGCCGTTGCTGTTAATCGGTGCGCCGCTGCGGTGGCACGGCTTGCTGATTTTAAGCCTCGCCAATAGTTTGGACACGGTGCTGTGGGTGTTCCTGTTCGCGGTGCTAATACGCGTGGTGCTCAGCTGGGTGGCGCCGCATTCGTATCATCCGGCGGCGCGCGTCGTGGTTAGCCTGAGTGAGCCGGTGTTGGCGCCGTTTCGCCGCTTGCTGCCGCCGTTGGGCGGGCTGGATTTGTCGCCGATTTTGACTTTTCTGAGCCTGCGACTGGTGCAGCAGTTGTTGCTGTCGCCGTTAGCCGATTGGGGCGTAAGTTTGTTGTAAGGGAGTTTGCGCTAAAAACGGCGTCCTCGCCAAAAGCAGCGTCGCCGCCAAGCAACTTCCTACCGCGCATTAGCAGCCTCAGCCTCACCATCATCCGCGTCTTCATTAAGCGGCAAGCACCGCCGCGCCACCCACACCAACGCCAACACCGGCAGCCCCAAGCACGCGGTCAGCACAAAGAAATGCGGATAACCCAAGCCGTCCACCATCGCGCCGGAATAGCCGCCGAGCGATTTGGGCAGCAAGGTCATCAGCGAAGTGAAGATGGCAAATTGCACCGCCGTGAAGCGGATATTGGTCAGCGCCGACAGGAACGCGACAAACGCCGCGCTCGCCAGCCCGGCCGCGAGGTTGTCGGCGCTGATGACTAAATACAGCATCGGCACCGAATTGCCCGCCGCGCTCAGCGTCAAAAACAGCAGATTGGTTAACGCGGCAAGCAATGCGCCGAGTAGCAAGATTCGCATCACGCCATAGCGAAACGCCAATGCGCCGCCGAAAAAGCCGCCGATGAGCGCCATCAACAAGCCATAGGTTTTGGAAACCGCAGCGATTTCTATTTTGGTAAAGCCGATATCCTGATAAAACACATTGGCAATCACCCCCAACACGATATCGGAAATCCGATATACCCCGATGAGCAGTAACAACAGCCACGCGGTGCGGCGTCCGTAGCGGTGGAAAAAATCTTGCACCGGCTGCACATAATTGCGTTGCATCACCGCCGCCGCCACCCAGCCAAGCCGTATCATCCCCACCGCCACCACCGCGCCGCAACCGAGCGCCACCGCCAAGCGCGCCAGTTCCACCGCCACCGCCGCCAACGCGCGATTGCCGAGTAGGTGCGAAACCGCCAATTTGCCATGCTCCGCGGTCGCCGAAGTGAACGCATACGCCAAAATGAAGGCGGCGACCGACAGCGCAAATAGCAGCACCAACTGCAGGTTTTGCCGATTGGCGCCCAGTTGCGCGCCGGGCGGTAAATTCGCGCCGTTGCCACCACCGCCACCGCCACCACCACCGCTACGCGCCGCCGGTTCGCGGATTAGCAAGGTGGTGGCAACGCCGATCAACATGCACAACGCCATCCACAAATACGCGTTGCGCCACGCCACATACTCATAATGCTCGGCGGTGGAGCCGTAGTAACTCGCCAACAACAGCGCGCCCGCCCCGCCGACCAACATGCCGATCCGATACCCGCAGATATACGCCGACGACAGCAACGCCTGCAAGCGAAACGCGGCCGATTCAATGCGATAGGCGTCTATCACAATATCCTGCGTGGCGGCGGCAAACCCCAGCATCACGGCGAACAACGCCAGCCACGCCGTCTGCCCGGTTAACGGGTCTTGCAACGCCATACCGACCATCGCGCCGGCCACCGCCAACTGCGCCAACAACAGCCAACCGCGCCGTCTGCCGAGGCGCGCGCTCAACAGCGGCAACGGCAACGCATCCACCAGCGGCGCCCACACAAACTTAAACGAGTAGCCCAACGCCGCCCAACTAAACAGCGTGACCACCGCCCGCTCCACCCCCGCCTCGCGCAGCCACAGCGACAGCGAAGAAAATATTAACAGCAGCGGCAAGCCGGCGGAAAACCCGAGAAACAGCATTGTCACCACGCGCGGATGCAACAAGGCAACCGCCGTATCCAACCACCGCGCCACGCCATTCGCGGCACGCGATGCGGGCCGTTTGTATGTCCATTTCGAGTCAGGTCGGCGGGCGGCTCGGGAAACGACTGGTGAGCGAACAGAATCCATTAGATGAATTATAATGCCTGCACTTGATTTCACCGAAGCATTTTTATCGCGCATTTTTCATCCGAGTATCGCCGCATGACCACCACCCAACCCAACTTCGGCCTTCC
>JAHRAW010000172.1 GCA_020027415.1 Gammaproteobacteria bacterium | reverse complement strand
ATTCGCCGTCTTGATCGACAAAACGGGCATCCGTTTTCAGCAGTTCAAGCAGTTTTTGATCCACCCTTGCTTGCATTTTCTGATCTATTTAAAACGATGAGTCCGGTTGTTGCAGAAACTCCCGTTCTTCCGCCGTGGAAACGCGCGCCAAGATTTGGTTGCGATGCGGGAATCTGCCAAAGCGTTGGATGATTTGATGGTGCTTGCGGGCAAACTCGCAGTAGTTGTCGAACAAGTCGCTTGTCTCCGCGTCGGCGTCTTCCACCAAGCCCTGATACAGGGCGAGCGATATTTGTTGTTCAGCGAGTTGTTCGCTGTGTTCAAATGGCAAGTACGCGAACACCCGTTCAATCGGCTGCAGTTGTTGCACCGCGCCGCTCTGCACGCCGCGTTTGGCAAACTCCAACGCCAGCGAGTCGTCGGCGAAAGCCGCCGGCGTGTGGCGATACATGTTGCGCGGCAACTGGTCGGTGCAAATAATCAACGCCAACAACCCGCGCGGGGTTTCCCCCCAGTGGTTGAGTTCGCCGGCGGTCGCCGCCCGGTGGGTCGTGGCGAAGCGGCGGATGATTTGTTGGTCAGTGTCGTCGTTTTTGGACCACCACAACGCGGATTTTTCGCGCGCCACTTCGCTTGCAGTTTGACCGCGCCCAAACCAAAATAGCAACAGGTCTTGCATGGCTTGACATTGATTTTTTTCACGCATGCCTTCAGTCTCGTGGTTTCGGTGTTGAGATTTGGCAATGGCGTTGGCTTCGGTTCCGCGTTACCGACGCCGCTTCATTTATCAAGCGTTCGCAGTTTACAATACGCCCTAACCCTCAACCGCCGCACCCTTGCCCGCAACTCATGCTATCACTCATCCGACACCGGTCAATCCAATTCTGCAAGGCGCGATGATGGCAGCCAAACTATTCCTCGCGTTGGCGGCGTTGATTGGCGTTATGTGGGCGCTCAACTGGTATTCCCGCGCCGCGCCGGCGCAGCGCAATCGCACGTTGCGCAGCATTCTGTTGTACGGTTTCGGAATCGCTATTTTGGTGTTGGTGCTGACTGGACGCCTGCCGTGGCTGTTCGCAATTATTAGCGCCCTGGTGCCGTGGCTAAATCGCTTTATGCTCGCCAAACAAGCGTGGAGTTTTTTCTCCAAATCCGGCAAGTCTGGGGAAAGCCGCGCGCAGCACTCCGACCCGCCCCGCGGCAACCCGCACAGCGAGTTTGGAATTGACGAGGCGTATGAGATTCTTGGCTTGGCGCCGGGCGCCAGCGCGCAGGATGTTTTGGCAGCCCATCGCAAACTGATCAGCAAAATCCATCCAGACCGCGGCGGCTCGGATTACCTCGCGGCGCGCATCAATCTCGCCAAAGAAATTTTGCTGAAAGTTTTGTAACCGAGCCTAACCAGATGCGGATTGCCGTACCCAAGTCATTCGCCGAACCGATTCGCAACTTCTATTCGCAGATTCTAATTGTGACCTGAGCATGAAAAATCCGTTACCATGGCGGCGCAAACTCATTGCTTTGCGCATGAAAAAACCCATGCGCGCTAACAAGCATCCGTGGTTTTTGTGCGCTTTCCTAACGGGTTTGCTGACCATCTCGGCGTGGCCAGCCAACCTCAGCGCACCCACTCCCCAGCGCGGCGCGCTGTGGGGGATCGCCCCGCCGTTGCTCTCCGCCGCGCTCAGCGCGGACATCGCCGCCAACCGCTTTCCGCGCACCATTCGCCCGCCGAATTTCCCAATCCACGGCGCGCTCACGGTGCACTACACCGTTGACCCCGCCTTGCAAGCGGAAACGGAAAGGTTGTTGCGCAAATACAAGCCGGATTACGGCGTGGTGGTCGCGCTGGAGCCGGAGTCCGGACGCCTGTTGGCGATGGCAAGCAGCGCGCGCAACGGCGACCCCATCGGCAATCTCGCGCTGAGCAACCGCCACCCAGCCGCCTCCATATCCAAAATCGTTACCGCGGTCGCCGCCATCAACGAAAACAAAGCGACCGCTGATACCGTGGTTGCGTTTAATGGAAAATCCACCTCGCTGTATAAAAAAAATGTGTTCGCGCATCGCAACACCAAATGGACGCGCAAGTATTCCTTGCGACGCGCTTTCGCCGGCTCGGTCAACACGGTGTTTGGCAGGGTCGGCGCCGTTGAAGTGGGCGGCGAAACTATGCTCGCTTACGCCGAGCGGCTCGGCTTCAACGGCAACTTCGCCGCGGATTTCATGTTCGCCAACGGCAACATGCAGATGAATACCGAGGATCGCTGGCAAGTGGCGGAGGCGGCGTCCGGCTACACCGCGCGCAACACCTTGTCGCCATTGCACGGCGCGGCGTTGGCGGCGACCGCCGTCAACGGCGGCAATCTGGTGACGCCGATGTTGGTGCGGGAGGTCACCGGACCCAACGGCGTGCCGTTGTATTGGCATGCGCAACCGACCCAATCTAAAATCATGCGCGACGACACCGCGCGCCAGTTAAAAAGAATGATGCGCGATACGGTCATCGTCGGCTCCGCCAAAAATTCGTTTGCAAAGTTTCACCGCGGAAATTTGAAAGACGTTCTGGTTGGCGGGAAAACCGGTTCGTTGAGCGGGCTGTCGCCGAAAGGAAAATACGATTGGTTCGTTGGCTTCGGCGAACAAGGCGCGCGCAAAATCGCCTATGCGGTGCTGTGCATCAACCGCCAAAGATGGTATGTCAAATCCGCTCGGTTGGCGCGCGAAATGCTTGAATTTTATTTTCGCGAGATTCCCGTCGACAACCTTGCGCAGGCGACCTTTTAAGGCGGCGCCAAAACAATGAAAGGGTATCTGGAGGTGGTGCGGGAAACCTTGCGCAGAGGCACGCGCAAACCGAATCGCACCGGCGTAGACAGCCTGTCAATTTTTAACCTTAACTACCAAATTGATCTCGCCGCCGGCTTTCCGCTGCTGACCACCAAAACGATTTCATGGAAGAATATCGTAATTGAAAATCTTTGGTTTCTGTCCGGCGACACCGATATTGCCTTGCTTAAGAAACACGCCTGCAAATTTTGGGATCCGTGGGCTGATGCGCATGGCAAAGTGCCAAGCGCGTATGGCAATTTCTGGCGGCATTTCCCGTTGCCGAACGGGCGCGGCAATGATCAAATCGCGTATGTGGTTGCGCAGTTGCGCAAGCATCCGATGAGTCGCCGTATGGCGGTGTCGGCGTGGGCGCCTGGCAACGCCCAGACCAGCGCCATGCCGCCGTGCCACGCTTTTTGGGCGGTCAATGTGCAACTGGACCAACACGGCGAGCAGTATGTATGCCTGCACCTGACCCAGCGCAGTTGTGATATTGCGTTGGGGCTGCCCTATAACATCGCCGGTTATGCGTTGATGCTGACTTTGCTGTCGCGTTTCTGCGGCATCCGCGCCGGCGTTTTTGCGCATACTTTGATTGATGCGCATATTTATACCGCCAAAGCGGACGGCGGCATGGCTGAATACGACCACCTTCCCGGGCTGAAGCAACAACTCGCGCGCACGCCGCGACCGTTGCCCACCCTGGAGATTGATAATTCAATTCAAACGCTGGAAGATATTGAGCCGTTGCTGTCGCTGGACACCGACCAGGTCATGGCTAAATTCAAACTGCATAACTACCACCCGCATCCGGCGATTGCGTTCAAGGTCGCGGTGTAGGATGCGCACGCCGCGCGGCAAGGTGTGGGCAAAATCCAATCCGCTAATACGCGGAGCGATTGTGGCGATGATGCCGAATAACTCGTTAATCTGGAAAAATGTGATCGGCGTTCATGGCAAGTTGCCATGGCATTACCGCGAAGATTTGAAACGTTTCAAAAGCCGCACCATGAATTGCGCGATTATCATGGGACGGGTAACTTGGGATTCAATCGGTCGGCGAGCCCTGCCCGGACGCCGCAATATCGTCATCAGCCGCTCCAAGTTATCCGCGGTGGAACACTACCACAGCATTGAACAATCCATGGACGCTTGCCACGACCAAGATTTATGGGTCATCGGCGGCGCGCAAATCTACCATGCGGCGATGCCATACCTAACCTTGTTGGATGTTACCTATGTGCCGACTTTTGTCACTTGTGATGACGCGGTTCGGTTCCCGGAAATTGATTTATCGTGTTGGCGAAAAGGCAGGAAAACGAGATTGCCGGGCGGCGATGGTTTGTTTTCCATCGTTTATCACCGCATCAACCGCGCCCAACCGCAAACATCCACCGCCTGAGGCGATGCCAATCGGCGCCCGCGTTGCTGCTTCTCCGCCCGCCTACTCAGGTTTGCGGCATACAAACACGGCGCGTTGCGGGGCGGGATAACCTTCTATCGTTTTGTTGGCGTCGGTCGGGTCGAGAAAATCGGGCAAGGATTCAAATTGCATCCATTCGGTGGTTCGCTGTTCGGCGACCGTGGTTTGGCTGAGGTCAAGCAAGCGAATGTCGGTTGCGCCCGATTGTCGCAGCCAATTTTCCAACGCCAACGGCGATGGAATGGAATAGACATTGCGCATCTTTGCATAGCGATCCGCCGGCGTCAGTATGTCGTCTTGCCCGCCGTTCACCACTAAGGTTTCAATCACTAACTCGCCGCCGCGCCGCGTAAATTGTTGCAACTCGCGCAGATGCGCATGCGGGTCGCGGCGATGGGATAAAACACCCATGGAGAACACGGTATCAAAACCGATGCTATTTGCGGATAAGTCGCCAAGATTATTTTTCCCAACAATTTTTTTGCGCGGAAACTGGCTGCTGGTCAGCGGCAAAGCAAACGCCGGGCAATCGCCGCACGGCGATTTCAACGCGTAGAACTGGGCGATGAACAGTTGGCTCGGGTCAATCCCCAAGGCGAGGCGCGCGCCTTCACCAAGCATGCGCCATAGGTAATAGCCGTTGCCGCAGCCTACATCCAGGATGCGGCGTCCATGCAAGTCGCCAATCTTTCCGCATAACCGCGCCCACTTCAAGTTTGACCGCCATTCGCTGTCAATGCGGATTCCGAAAAATTCAAACGGTCCCTTGCGCCATGGCATTAGTTGCAACAACAATCGTTTGAGCTGCGCTTGTACTTGGGGATCATCGCTTGGGCCGGCATCGCTTGGCGAACCAGTCGGCGCGCCGCCGATGCGCACCGCGGCGCGCGCAAAGTCATGCTGCAAAACATCGTCCGATGAGGAAACGAGGTCGGCGACAGCGGCGATGATGCGCCGCCATGCGTCCCAGTGTCCGTGTCGGTTAGTTTGATGGATGCGCTGCGCTGCGGCGAGCAGCGGGTCAGCCAACGGGGTTAGGTCAACCGACTCCATGGCTTGGCGCAAGCCGACCCACGGCGCGCGCTGGGCGGTCATTTGATTGCCACAAAGGAACAAAAATTAAACGCTTGGAACCATTGCGCGACCGATGAAAAATGGGCGCGGCGCAAGCGCTTGATATGCGTCGCCGCGCTGTCCAATCGCATGATATTTTCCAGCGCGGTTCTTTTTTGCGCTATTTCCAACTCGCTGTAGCCGTTGGCGATTTTGAATTGCTCATGCAACGCTTGCTGTAAATCGCTTTCCGCCGCATCCTCAGCACAAACTTTTTCTGAAAGCACCGCCACTCCGCCGGACTTGAGCCCCGCATGAATTCGGCTCAGCAACGCCAAGCGGTCAGCCGGGTCAATAAACTGCAACGTAAAATTAACAATCACCATGCTGGCGTTTGTTATTTCCACCTCGCGCACATCGCCATGCAATAAACTGAATCGCGCGGCATGATTTTTGCCGTCGTTCACCGCTTCCAAGTTGTTGCGACATTGTCGCAGCATCGCCGCAGACTGATCAACGCCGACAAAACGAATGGAGGCATCGCTGAGGCGAGATTGCATGGACAGCATGGCGGCGCCGAGCGAGCAACCTAAATCGTAGATCGTCGAATCGGCTTGCGCATATCGCTCCGCAAGCACGCCGAGCAGCGAAATGATGGTTTCATAACCCGGCACTGAACGTCTGAGCATGTCCGGGAAAACCGCCGCCACTGAGGCGTCAAAGGTAAAATCCACCACCTGCGGCTGCGGGGCGGCATAGATTTTGTCGGGCGTGCGCATATCAGTTCATCTTTGCCGGCAAGTCGCGTGCAGAATTCAGACTTGCTCTAATTCAATCAACGTTGCCGCCGTATCTTTCGGATGCAGAAAGACCACCGGTTTGCCGTGGGCGCCGATTTTCGGTTTGCCATCCCCAAGAATTCGCACGCCATGATTGCTCAGTTGTTGAATCGCTTGTTCAATATCGGCGACCTCATAGCATAAGTGATGAATGCCCCCAGCCGGATTTTTTTCCAGAAATTTTGCAATGGGTGAATGTTTGCCTAACGGATGCAGCAGTTCAATTTTGGTGTTCGGTAATTCCACAAACACGGTGGTCACGCCATGTTCGGGTAATGGCAACGGCGCAGATACGTTGGCGCCGAAAACATTGCGATACAAATCGCTCGCCGCCGTCAAGTCCGGCGCCACAATTGCAACATGCTGCAATTTGCCGAGCAGGTTTGCGCGCATGGCGTCGTTCATGGCGCCGACCGCATGAAGGTTGCGATCAAGTCTCTTGCCGCCACCGAAGCCGGCAATTTCCCGTCGCTGACTTGCTGCACCACCGCCGCCAACGCTTCGCGCACTGCGTTGTCTTGCTTCAACTCGGCTAACAATTGTTCGCGCGTTTCGTTCCACAGCCATTGTTTGGCTTGTCGCCGCCGCCGTTTTTGCAACGCGCCGTCCGTTTCCAACCAGCGGCGGCATTCATTAATTTTTTGTTGCACTTCGTCTAAGCCGGTTTTTTCAATGGAAGAAACCAACACCACCGGCGTCCGCCACTGCGCCCGCTTTGGATTTGGTTTCGGCGGCGGCTTCAGCAACGCCAACGCATGCTGGATGTCGGCGGCGGCGGCGGTCGCCGATTTTTTCATATCGCCGTCCGCTTTATTCACCACCACCACATCCGCCAGTTCCATAATGCCGCGTTTGATGCCCTGCAACTCGTCCCCCGCCGTCGGCAACAGCAACAACAAAAAAATGTCGGTCATGGAAGCCGCCAATATTTCCGATTGTCCGACCCCCACGGTTTCCACGACAATGAGATCAAAGCCGGCCGCCTCGCATACCAACATCGCTTCCCCGGTTCGCCGCGCAACGCCGCCCAAAATTTGCCCGGACGGCGATGAACGAATGAAGGCGTGCGGGTTGGTCGCCAAAGTATGCATTCTGGTTTTGTCGCCGAGTATGGAGCCGCCGCTGAACGATGAAGTCGGATCCACGGTTAGCACCGCAATTCGGTGACCTTGTTCGGTGGCGCGGTTGCCAAAGGCTTCAATAAAAGTGGATTTGCCGACTCCAGGCGCGCCGCTAATTGCGATGCGAATGGAGTTGCCGGTATGCGGCATCGCGCACCGCAATAACTTCTCAGCCAATCGGCGGTCGGCGGCGCGCGTTGATTCAAGCACCGTGATAGCGCGCGCCAACGCGCGGCGGTCACCGGACAGCAACGCTTCCACTTCCGTCATTTGCTTGCCGGGGTTGGCGTTGGGGTTGCTCATGGGGCTTGGCATCGCTTCTTATGCGGGCAACATGGCGTTCGCTGTGTCGCTTGCTGTTACGCTGAGGCTGAGGCGGCGGTTGCGAATTCCAAAATCGGTTGCTCGGCTTGCAGGATTGCGCCGGGTTCCACCAAAATCTTTTCCACCATTGCGTCTTGCTCGGCGCGCAGTGAGTTTTCCATTTTCATCGCTTCAATGACCGCCAGTTGTTGTCCGACTTTGATGCGCGCGCCGGCTTGCACCGCCAACGAAAGTAACAACCCCGGCATCGGCGACCGTAAAAACCGCGACTGCGCGAGCGATGCTTTGCGCGGCATCATGGCATGCAATTCGGCGACTCGCGGCGACAACACTTTGGCGAGCACGCGCTTGCCGCCATAAGTTAATGCGTACGCAAGCCCGCATCGCTCCACTTGCACGGTGACCGCCTCGCCATTCACTTGACACCGACACAGCGGCTGGTTCGCCCGCCACCGCCCTGCCAACTGGTATTCCTCACCGCCGCATGCCACCCGCCAATGGTTCGGCTGCCCGCTCACCGCCACCGCATGATACGCGCCCTCCATCAACACCACCCACTGGCGACTGAGTGAATGACTGATCTGGCGCGCCGCTGCCGACGGCGGCTGACCGGCAGTCTCCATTGCTTGATTCAAACGATGATGCAACCAAGCGGCAACGGCAAGCAAAATATTTGCGTGCGAAGCGCCCGCTTCCATGTTGGCATGCGCCGCCGACGAGAAACCATCCGGATACGCTTGCTCAATAAAACCAGTGTGCAAATCGCCAGATCGAAACTGCGGATGCGCGATGACCGCGGCGAGCAAAGGCAGATTGGTATCCACGCCGCGAATGTAATATTCATCCAACGCTTGCTGCATGGCGCGAATGGCATGCGCGCGAGTCGCGCCCCAAGTGGTCACCTTAGCGATCATCGGGTCGTAGAATCTGGATATTTCATCGCCTTCTTCCACCCCGTCATCCACGCGCACCTGCGGCTTGGGAGTCGCCGCGCTGTCGTTATCGTTATCGCTATCGTTATCGTTGCCGTTATGGTTGCCGTTATGGTTGTGTGCGTGCACCTCCGTCTGCGGCGGCGGCAGATAGCGCACCAATCTACCGCTGGAGGGCAGAAAATCTCGGAACGGATTTTCCGCGTACACGCGCGTCTCCAACGCCCATCCATTGATTGCAATTTGTGCTTGTTGAAGCGGTAGTTTTTCGCCGTTAGCAATGCGTATCATCCACTCCACCAAATCAAGTCCGGTAATCATTTCGGTGACTGGATGCTCCACCTGCAAGCGGGTGTTCATTTCCAGAAAATAAAAATTGCGTTGCGCGTCAACCACCATTTCCACCGTGCCCGCCGAGCGGTAGTTGACCGCCTTCGCCAGCGCAATCGCTTGTGCGCTCATGGCGGCGCGCGTTTCCGCATCCATAAACGGAGACGGCGCCTCTTCAATCACTTTCTGGTGACGCCGTTGAATGGAACATTCCCGCTCATGCAGCGTGACCACATTGCCGTGACCATCGGCAAGCACTTGGATTTCAATATGGCGCGGCTGTTCAATATATTTTTCAATGAACATGCGCGCATCGCCAAAACTGGAAAGCGCCTCGCTGGACGCGCGCGCAAAGCCGTGTTCCGCTTCATCGCGGTTATAAGCCACGCGCATGCCTTTGCCGCCCCCGCCGGCGCTCGCTTTGAGCATCACCGGATAGCCGATGCGTTCGCAGATTTTCACCGCCTCCGCGGCGTCAGCCACCACTTGCGAGTGTCCGGGGATGATATTGACTGCGGCTTTTTGCGCCAACAACCGCGAAGCGATCTTGTCGCCCATGGCTTCAATCGCCGCGGCGGTGGGACCGATGAAGACGATATCAGATTGGGCAAGTTGGCGCGCGAACGCGGCGTTCTCAGAGAGAAACCCATACCCCGGATGAACCGCCTGCGCTTGGCTCTGCTGGCAAGCGGCGATGATTTTATCGCCGTTCAAATAACTTTCCGCCGCCGCCGAGCCGCCGATATGAATCGCTTCATCGGCTTGCGCAACATGCTTGGCCTCGCGGTCGGCATCCGAATACACCGCCACCGTGGCAATACCCAACCGCCGCGCAGTTTTGATAATGCGACACGCAATTTCACCGCGATTGGCGATTAGGATTTTTTGGAACATGGCTTACATTTAATATTGGCCATGTTTTTAATTTGAACTTTCGACTTTTGCACGTGAGTTATTGCAATAATGATGCGTCAACCGTGCATTA
>JAHRAW010000125.1 GCA_020027415.1 Gammaproteobacteria bacterium | reverse complement strand
ACCAAATCTCCCTGTGACGAAAACACGGTGAATTGCCGCTGCCCGGCGACCACCGCAAGCACTGTGCCGCCCGTTACTTTTTTCGCTTCCAACAGCGTGCCATCGTTGATGTCCAACGCATATATGTTGCCATCGGCGTCACCCACGATGACGCGTGAACCGATTGCCAATGGTCTGCTCATGCCGCGCCCGTGAAATGCTTCTTGGGTCCAAAGTATCGCGCCACTGGCGGCGTCCATGGCGACTACGCCGCCGAGTTCGTTGGTGACGAATAACTTGCCGCCGCCGAGCGACATGGGCAGGCGCGAGGAAACTTTTGCGCGCCATTTGACCGCCGCATCCGGCAACTGCAACGCGGTTACATTGCCTTGATAGGCGGCGCTGTAAACCGTGTCGGCGGTGACTAACGGCGAGGTGTCGGCATCGGTCAGGCGTTCCAGTTCGTTGCGACCCCTTGCCAACGATATTTCCCGTTCCCAGTATTCGCGCCCGCTAATGACATTCATGGTGAGCAACTTGCCGTTCGCCAAGCCGACAAACACCACATCATCACTGATGGCTGGGGCGGAATCGCCGTGAATGCTGAGCCTCGGCACGGTGCGCTTAATTGACCACACGATTTCACCGGTGGCGGCGTGCAAGCCCAGCACTAACCCGCCAGCAGTGCGCACCACCACCCGCCCGGCGCCCACCACCGGGATTGCCGAAATTTGCCGATTAAGCGGCGTTTGCCAGACAATGTCACCAGTATCGGCGTTTAACGCCACCACCTTGCCGTCGTCCAACGCCACCACGGCGATGGCAGCATCGGCGCCGACGGCGGAGAAAATGGTGGCGTTGAGATTGCGCTGCCAGAGCGTGGCGCCGGTCTGCGCATCAATTTTGAACACGTTGCCGCTGCGGCTGGCGGCATACATACCGGCGCGGTCGTGGCTATAACTCGGCGTTAATATCGCATAGCCCTGTTCGGCGCCGGCGCCGATGTTTTTGCGCCACAACACATTAATTTCCGCTGTGCCGGCGGCTGCCGGCAAAACTTGCGGCGCGATCGGCTCTTGATAAGTTCCCCATACGCTTTGTTGGTCGCTGCCACCGCAGGCGGTCAGTAGCAACGCAAGTCCAAGCGCAAACGTAGCCTTAAGCGCAAGCGCATACTTCATCGCAAGCGCAATCTCAATTTTAATGCACGGAATTAATAACCACTTCATGTTAACTTCCTAAGTTGTCTCGTTTTAATTTGAGCAAGGCGTGCTCATCCGAGGTCGGCGGCAGCCGATCCAAACCGCGTTGATAGGCGCTGCGCGCGCTGTCTATATCGCCGGCTTGCAAATGCGCATCGCCGGTTAGTTCGTGGTAGCGCGCGCTGAAACCGCCCTGATCCTCCACCGTCAACAACGCCAACGCCGCTTGCGATTGCTCTTGCGCCAACAATACCGACGCCAGCCGCAACCGCGCGATGTGTTGCATGCCGTTGTCATCGGAATTGTCCAGTATCCACTGCAGGGCTTGCGCAGCTTGCGCCAACGCGTCGCTTTCCACCGCCGCTTTTGCCAACAACAACGCCGCGTTGGTGGCGTAGGGAGTGGTGCGGTAGTCGGACATTAAATCCTCAGCAAGGGTTCGGATTGGCGCGGCGATTGGGTCGGCGAGATGGTTTTGATTTTCGGTGTCGGTATCGTTGCTGGGCTCAGTTTTGGTTTCCGCGTCTATCGCGGCGGCGGCGACTGCATCTTGCAATTTGCCAAACAACAGCGAGGCGTTTTCGGCTTGGGTTTGCTGATAACTCTGCCAATAGTTATAGCCGGCAACCGACCCCAGACCAAGCCCGACCCCAACCACAATCGCGCGTCCGTTTTTTTTCCACCACGCCTTCGCTCGTTCCAGTTCCGCATTTTCCGCGAACTGAGGTTGAGTCTGGGGTTGGGGTTGAGGGATGTTTTCGTCAGCCACTATCAAAGTCCTCCATTAAAGATTATTTTGAAAATGAAAAGTTGTCTTTAAGCCAAGCCGCCAACGCATTCAAGTTGATTGTATGCATTGGCTGTTGCGCATCGGCGGCGTGTAACTTTTTTACTTGCACCGGGTTGGCGGCGTGGGCATCGGCATTGGTAATGACCGCAAAACGCGCGCCACTCGCCGCGGCTCGTTTCATCTGTTTGTTCAGTTTGCCACCGCCGTAATGGGCAATGATTTTATAGTCGGCATCGGCATCGCGCAACATTTCCGACACCGTTGCCACGCTCGCCGTTGCCTCCGTTGTTACACTTTTATTCTCCGTTACCGACAGCACATAAATATCCGCCGGCGCGGAATTCGTAACATTTGCGGCGTTGTCATCCGACTCCTCTTGCGCGCGCAGCAGTTCCACCATGCGTTCAAGCCCTAGCGCAAAACCCACCGCCGGGCAAACGTGCCCGCCGCGATTCTCCACTAACCGATCATACCGCCCGCCGGCGCACACTGCATTCTGCGCGCCGAGTTGTTCGGTCACCCACTCAAACACGGTGCCGGTGTAATAATCCAAGCCGCGCACCAAACGCGGATTGACCGTGAACGGCAACTCGGCTTGGTGCAACAATTCGCACAATCTTTCAAAGCGGCGGCGAATTTCATCATCTAAAAACAAACGCAAATCCGGCGCATCCGCCACCAATGCCATGGTGTCGGCAACTTTGCTGTCTAAGATGCGCAGCGGGTTGGTATCCAATCTGCGCACGCTGTCGGCGTCCAGTTGCTGGCGATGTTTGCCGAAATAATCTTGCAACGCTTGGCGATAGGCTTGCTGGTTTTGCGGCGAGCCGAGCGTGTTGATTTGTAAATGCACATCGCGCACTTGCAAGCGTCGCCAGATACGCGCGCTGAGGCGCAGCACTTCGGCGTCCATATCCGGCTCCGCCCAACCGAACGCTTCCACGCCGAACTGGTGAAACTGACGATAGCGCCCTTGTTGCGGTCGCTCGCGCCGAAACATCGGACCCAGATACCATAACCGCTGTTGCGCGTTGTGCAACAAACCATGCTGATTGCAGGCGCGCACCACGCTGGCGGTCGCTTCCGGACGCAACGCTAACTGTTGCCGCTCGCGGTCGGCAAAAATATACATTTCCTTCTGCACAATGTCGGTCTGGTCGCCGATGGATTGGGTGAACAATTCGGCTTGCTCCACCATCGGCGTGCGAATTTCCTGATAGCCATACGCCCAGCCGACTGCCCGCAGCACCGCTTCCACCCGATGCCAACGGGCAATCTGCGACGGCAACAAGTCGTTCATGCCGCGCACCGATTGGAGTTTTTGCGCCATGCTTTTTGCGCCGGCTTAGTGGCTTAGTCGGCGAAGCCAACTTTGAAGCGCGCAAACAAGCCGAGTTTGGGCGCAGTGAAGCGCACCGGCTTGCCCGAGTAGGCAACCTGAACGCCGTCCGCGTTACCGATAAACACTGAAAAAGGCGGTCGCCCTTCCAGTGTTAATCGTTGCCCGCGGTACGCCATGCGGTGGATTAACTGCGCGCCGTTACCGTCGCGCACTTCCAACCAACTGTCCGCGTCCACCGCAAAGAAAATCTGCTTGCGGGAAGCCTCGAGTTTGCTTGCCTGCGCAGGTTTATTCTGACTCGCGCCTTGCGATGCGTTGCGCGCGTTCTGCGCGGTGTGCAATTGATTCAGTGCACTGAGTTCGTGCGTCGCCGGAGTGACTTCGGCGGCATGCCACGCGATATGCTCTTGGTCCGGCAAGTTCGGTTGCGGCAGCGTATTAATGGATTGTTGCGACAAGCGATAGGGCGAATCTGCGGTTTCGGCTGCGGTTTCGGCTGCGGTTTCGTACTGCGCTAGCGGAATATCCAACCAAGCAACCGACGAATCGGGTTGTGGTTTCTGCCAATACCAAACCGCTATCAAAATAATCGCCAACAGCACTGAAAGAATTAGGGCGATGTAGTGCTGCGGTGATTCGGCCTGACCGGGCTGCGAACGCGAATCGGCCTGCTTAGCAAGGTTGGAAACTTCCGCGAGCCATTTCCGCGTACATTTCGCAAACCAATTATGGGTGGCGAGATTCAGCATGGTGGATAATTTTTCCCAGCGGAGCGTAAGACCTGCATTGTGAAAGCGTTGGCTTTGTTCAAGCCAGCACGCCGCGCGGCGATGCCGGCAACGCAAATTCGGTGCGCGCCGCGGCGACCGAAACCGAAACCGAAACCGAATTGGTTGCGGGTGGCTGGGTTGCGGATTGTTGCTGTAACAAACGGCTGCTGCGACGGGTGCGGTCAATCACCTTGCCAGCGAGTTGCCCGCAAGCGGCGTCAATATCATCGCCTCTGGTTTTGCGGGTCACGGTGACGATATTTTTACTGAGCAAGATATCGCGGAACCGCTCCATCACCGGGCGCGTGGAACGTTGATACTGAATGCCCGCATACGAGTTGAAAGGAATCAGATTCACTTTGGCGGGCATGTCGCCGAGCAATCGCGCCAATGCACGGGCTTGCGCCGCGCTATCGTTCACATCTTTCAACATCACATATTCAAAAGTAACCACTTGTCGGTTGTGCTTGCCGACATAACGGCGGCACGCCGCCAACAACTGCGCGATCGGATATTTTTTATTCAGCGGCACTAATTGATCGCGCAATGCATCGCTCGGCGCGTGCAGCGAAACCGCCAAACTGACCGGACAGGCGGCGGCTAATCGGTCAATCGCCGGCACCAGCCCGGCGGTGCTGAGCGTAACCCGCCGCCGCGACAACCCAAACGCGAAATCATCCATCATCAAGCGCATCGCGGACACCACCGACTGGAAATTCAGCAGCGGCTCGCCCATGCCCATCATCACGATGTTGGTAATCGGTCGGCGCGCGGCGGCTCCGCCGGCGGATTCAGCATGCCGCTCCGCGGCTTCCGCCGGCGGCAAGGCGGGCTGCCTCGCCGACCAAGCCTGATTGGCGCGCCATACTTGACCGATGATTTCATCCACCGTGAGATTGCGATTGAAACCTTGCCGCGCGGTCGCGCAAAAACTGCAGTTCAAACTGCAACCGACCTGCGAGGATACGCATAAGGTGCCGCGCGTTGCTTCCGGAATAAAAACGCTTTCAATGCAATTGCCGTCGCTCAGTTTCAACAGCCACTTCACGCTACCATCCGCCGACAGTTGCTGGCGCACAATCTCCGGCAACGCGATGACCGCCTCTTGCTGCAGGCGTTGGCGCAACGGCTTGCTGAGATCGGTCATCGCGTGCATGCAGGTGGTTTGACGCTGATACAGCCACTGCAAAACTTGTCGCGCGCGAAAACTTGGCTCACCCATGCGCTCAAACATGGCTTCCAACTCGGCGCGTTCCAGCGACATCAGATTGATTGGATGTGGCGGCATTTGCGCTGGCGTTGGCATTTGCGTTGGATGCGCGGAAAAAATCGCTTAGCGGCGGCGAATGCGTTGGTGAAATTGAATCGGTCGCGCTAACTTGCCCTACGCGCGCGAATCCGCCGCGCGGCGTTCGCAAATCTGTTCGTTGCTGAAGAAAAATGCAATTTCTTGGACTGCGGTTTCGGGTGCATCGGAACCATGCACCGCGTTTTGTTCCACATTGGTGGCGAAGTCGGCGCGAATCGTGCCGGGTTCGGCATCATCTGGATTGGTTGCGCCCATCACTTCGCGGTTCTTGCGAATGGCGTCTTCGCCTTCCAACACCTGCGCCATGATCGGACCGCAAGTCATAAACTCCACCAACGACCGATAAAACGGCTTGTGCCGATGCACCGCGTAGAAACGCTCGGCTTCGGGTCGGCTCAGGCGCATCATCCGCGCCGCTACGATTTGCAAACCGGCCGCTTCAAACCGCTGATAAATTTTGCCAATCATGTTTTTGCCGACTACATCCGGCTTCACCATGGATAAGGTACGTTCAATCGCCATTGGATACTCCAAAAATGAGAGATACTGCTTTTGATTAGGGAACCATTAGGAAACAATTAGGAAACTGCGCGAAACCGCCGTCGCCATTGTTGTCATCGCTACCATTGCCGCTAACGAAGCAACAACCTCGGCGGCGGCAAACTTTGCGATTATATCGGTTAATCCAGTCGGCGCGCAATCAAATCATCGCCTTGCAACGCAACAATCTCCACTTCCGCCCAGTCACCGGGTTGGCAAGATTGGTTTTTGCGCTGCGCGCGTGGATGCGGTGACGGTGACGGCGGCGCGTCCACCAACACTGGAAAATAATTTGCCGCGCGCGCACGCACCACCCCGGTCGGCAAATTAGCGTGCCCTTCAATCAGCACTCGGCAGTGCGCGCCGATTTGTCGCGCGGCGACCTGACGCCATACTTGCTTGCCGCGCGCGCGCACTAACTTCGCGCGCCGTTTGCGCTCAGCCGGCGCAACTTGGGCGGGGATTTTTGCGGCTGGCGTGCCTGCCCGCGGCGAGTAGGCGAACACATGCGGATACGCTATTTCCAGTTCATGCACCGCGTCTAAGGTCTGCTGAAACTGCGCCTCGGTTTCGGTGGGAAAGCCAACTAATAGATCGGCGCCCAGCACCAAATCCGGATTCGCGGCGCGTAATTCCGCAACGCGCCGATAAACCAATTCACGGCTCGCCCTTCTTTTCATGCGTTTCAAAATAAGCGTGTTGGCGCTTTGCAGGGAAAGATGCAACTGCGGGCAGAGTTTCGGTTCGGCGGCGAGCATGGCAATCAACCGTGCCGTGATATGCGCCGGGTCAATGGAACTTAAACGGATGCGAAAATCCCCCTTCACGGCGAGCAGTTGCCGCAGTAAATCGGTGAGCGAGTTTGGCGAGTTTGCAACGTGCGCCGTTGCCAGTTCGGCGTGGTCAGTGCGGGCGGCAAAATCGCTTCCATACGAGCCAATATCCACCCCGCAAAGCACCAGTTCACGATACCCATTCCGCACCAGACGCTCCACTTGCCGCTTGATCATCAAGCCGGAGAAAGAACGATTCGCTCCTCGGGCTTGGTGGATGATGCAAAATGTGCAACCTTGATCGCAGCCTTGTTGGATTTGCACGAAGGCTCGAGTGCGACCGTCAAAGCCGCTGAGTAAAGTTGGCGTAGGCGGGTTGGCGGCGTCTTGCGTTGGTTGTCCCGCAGGTGCCAGTTGCACGCGGCGGGCGGGCGATTCTTCCGCCTGTTTCGCGCGCACCTTAGTGGTCGGTAACGATGGGTTCGGTAGCGAGGTTGGCGGCAACGAAGCGGATTGCACCTGTGCCAACCACTGCGCAATATCCAGTTTATTTTGATTGCCCACCACCAACGACACGCCCGCAATACTCGCGCAAGCCTGCGCCTGCATCTGCGCGTAGCAACCGGTAACCACCACCTTGGCGCGCGGGTTATTGCGCACCACGCGCCGCACCAGTTGCCGCGCCTGACGGTCGGCTTCGGCGGTCACGGTGCAGGTGTTAATCACGCATAAATCGGCGGGCTCGGTGTGCGACACTCGCTGATAGCTTTGTTGCGCCAGTTTTTCAGCGATCAGTTCTGACTCAAAACTGTTCACCTTGCAGCCCAGCGTGGCAATGGAGAATCGTTTCATGGCGCAACGGGGCGCAGTTTCGCAATCAGCGCGATTAGCGGGACACGCTAACTCGCGTTAAACTAAGGATAAAAGCGCGGACGCTTGGAGTCATCAAAAAACTTGGCAAAACAAAAAATCAGTTGACCGTAAAACTCTCGCCACAGCC
>JAHRAW010000213.1 GCA_020027415.1 Gammaproteobacteria bacterium | reverse complement strand
CAACCAGTCGGCGCGGCGTTGTAAGTTCCATGGGGTCAGGTCCAGGGTAATGGCGCTGCTGGTGATGTAGTGATTGTAGATGCGGTTGATGGCTACGGCATCGGCCGGCGCCGCCGGGCGGTGCGTGAGTGTGGGCATGGCCGGCGGCGCGGTTTGAATTAGCCGGCGGTGCGCGGGCAAGCCATCAGGTTGACCATTTCAAAGGCGATGGTGGCGGCGGCTAACGCGGTAATTTCGGCGTGGTCGTAGGCCGGCGCCACTTCCACAATATCGGCCGCTACGATATTCAAGCCCTGCAAGCCGCGTAGGATGGTGAGCAGTTCGCGGCTGCTCAAGCCGCCAATTTCAGGGGTGCCGGTGCCCGGCGCGTGGCTTGGATCCAGCACATCAATATCAATGGAAAGATACAGCGGATGCGCGCCCACGCGGCGGCGAATTTTAGCCGCGATGGGGTCGGCGCCGTGCTGTTGCAATTCATCGCAATGAATGACTTTGAAGCCCAGTTCGGCGTCTTGGGCGAGGTCGTGGCGGCTATACAAGGGTCCGCGGATGCCCACATGTATGGAGGCGTCGTCGCGGAACAAGCCCTCTTCGGCGGCGCGGCGGAATGGCGTGCCGTGCGTGTAGGGGGCGCCGAAGTAGGTGTCCCAAGTGTCTAAATGCGCGTCAAAATGCACCAACGCGAGCGCGCCAAATTGTTTATACGCGGCGCGCAATAACGGCACCGCGATGGTGTGGTCGCCGCCGAGGCTGACCATGCCGTTTGCGCGCTGCCACAAGTCGGTTGCGGCGCTTTCAATTTGCGCAATGGCTTGCTCAATGTTAAACGGATTGCAGCCGACATCGCCGGCGTCGGCGACTTGCAGGGTGGCGTATGGCTCGGTATCGTAGGCCGGGTGGAAGTTGGTGCGCAGGTGGCGCGAAGCCTGGCGAATGGCTTGCGGACCAAACCGCGCGCCGGGGCGGTAACTGGTGCCGGCATCAAACGGGATGCCGAGAATGGCGACATCGCAAGCAGCGACATCGCGCAGTTCGGGCAGCCGGCAGAAGGTGTTGGCGCCGGCGTAACGCGGCAGGTCGGTGCCTTTGGGGGGTTGGATGGGCCGGGGTTTTTTGCTCATGGCGCGCGCGAATTAGGTATGCAGGATTGGTTTTTCGCCGGCGTGTTGCAGTTGCGACAGCGACGCGGTGAATTCAAGCGGGGAGTCAAAATCTTCCGCTAAAACCCGCACTTCTGTGTCGTCAATTTTTACAATCTTGCCGTTTATGATTTGGTTGCTGCCGGTAATCACGGTAAAAACCGGGTCGCCGACTTTGAATTCTCGTTTCATGTTAAAGGCCTGTCAGTTTGGTTGGAGAGGAGATTGCCGATTAAAAGCCGGCCCCCGCAGATTTTAAGCGGGGGACTGCGGGAATGACCAATGGGGTGGTTGCGGGAATAACGGCTAATTAGATTTGGCTCAGGTTAATGCGCCGCCGCAACTACTGCCGGCGCCGGCGGTGCAGCCGAAGCAGTGTTCGCCTAAGGCAATCGGCGCGTTTTCCAGTTGCGCGCGGGTGATTTGCCAGAGTTGAAGGCGGCCGCCGGTATTATCGTCGCTGTTGCCGCCGCCGTTTGTTTTGCCGTTGCTATGGTCGTTGCCGTTGCGGGTTGCGCCCAACGGCAGCCCTAACATCTGGTTGAAATCGCAGTCATAGATATAGCCCTGCCAATCCACGCTTAACAAATGGCGGCACATAAGCGGCGCCACGGTATCCGGGTTGAAGTTCTCCGCCAGCAGTTGTTGGTAGTCGTGCAGTTGCCCGCTGCGCTGCAGAAAATGCTTGAAGCGGTTAATCGGCAGGTTGGTAATGGTCAGTAGGCGATTGAAATCAATGTCAAAATCCTCTTTCAGGCGCGTTTTATAGGCGTTCTCCAACGCGGCTTGCGGCGGCGGCAGCACCGCGCCAATCGGGTTATAAACCAAATCCAGCGGCAACGTCTCGGTGCGTCCATAGCCGTGCGCGTTTAAGGCTTGCAACGCGCGGATGCTCTTGTCAAACACGCCTTTGCCGCGCTGCGCTTCCACATTTTTCGCGCTGTAACAAGGCAACGAGCAAACCAGACAGATTTTTCGCGCGGCGTACCAACTCGCCAGATCTTGTTGCCCGGGTTCAAATAGCACGGTCAGGTTGCAGCGCGAAGTGACTGCAATGTCGTGCGCCAACAAGCCATCCACAAACCGCCGAAAGCCGGGGATTAGTTCCGGCGCGCCGCCGGTCAGGTCGGCGCGCCGGATGCCGTTGCGCGCCACCCAAGTTAGGATTTTGTCCATCGTCTGCGCGCTCATCATTTCGGTGCGCTTGGGTCCCGCCTCCACATGGCAATGCTCGCATGCCTGATTGCACAGGTAGCCGAGGTTGACTTGCAATTCGCTGAGCGCGGCGCGCGTTAACGGGAATAGGTTGTGCCGCTTGAGCGCGTGATTGAAATCAGGCGAGGCGGCGGTGGCGGCGGCGGTGGCTGAGGCGTGCATGGCAAAGGGAGGCTGTGGTTGGGGGGAATGAAATTGGCGTTGGCGTTGGAATTAGAATTGGTCGGCGAGCCTGTTGCCGCCGGGGAAGTGTAACCAATTTACTACTTAATTGCGCGTCGGTTCAGCGCGCGCCATGCGTAGTAGTGGTAATAACTGCCGCCGGACACAGGTCGTTGAGCAGGCACTGCCGGCATTTCGGCTTGCGCGCCACGCAGGTGTGTCTGCCAAGCAGAATGAGCCAATGGTGGGCGTGCTGCTGGTACTCCGCCGGCACCGATTTCAGCAAGCCTTGTTCCACTTCCAATACCGTTTTGCCGGGCGCGATTTGGGTGCGATTGGAGACCCGGAAAACATGCGTGTCCACCGCGATGGTGGGCTGCCCAAAAGCGGTGTTGAGCATGACATTGGCGGTTTTCCGCCCGACCCCGGGCAATGCGATTAGTTGCGAATAAGTGCGCGGCACGGTGCCGCCGTGACGGTCCAGCAGTAGTCGGCAAGTTTTGCGGATGTTGGCGGCTTTGGTGTTGTATAAGCCGATGGTTTGGATATGAACTTTCAGTTTCTTCAGCCCAAGATTCAGCATGCCCTGCGGGGTGTTGGCGATTGGATACAGTTTTTGAGTCGCCAGATTGACCGAGACATCGGTGGCTTGCGCCGAAAGCATGACCGCGATGAGCAATTCAAACGGCGATTGGTAGCGTAACTCGGTGGTGGGCGCCGGGTCGTTGGCGCGCAAGCGAGCGAACATTGCCGCAATCGTTTTGTCGGCGAGCATGGCGGTGGCGAGCGATTCGGCTTGGCTTAGAATTGGATTAGGCTTGCTGTTGTTGCGCTTGTTTGCGCTGCACGGCGGCGCGAATTTCCTGCTGCAAGCAAGCGCGTCGGCGGTGGCTGCTGTGGCGCGCGCGGGCGCGTTGTTGCGCGTTCACGCGGCGGCGTTTTTGTTGCGCGCGGGCGCGGGATTTTTCCACCTGCTGCTGGCTAAACTGGGACCACATGCTGGGGTTAGGCGGGTCGGAGTTGTCATCGGGTGCGTGGCGCGCCGGCGCGCGCATGGTGATGCAATCGGTCGGGCAGACCGGCACACACAATTCGCATCCGCTGCAATCGTTGGCGATTACGGTGTGCATCAATTTGGTCGCCCCAATGATGCAATCCACCGGACAAGCGGCAATGCACAATTTGCAGCCAATGCAATCGGGTTCGTGGATGAACGCGCATTGCAGCGGTTGCTGAGCGCCGTTTTCGGGATTCAGCGGCACCGCGGGGCGCGCCAACAACTGCGCCAACCGCTGGATGGAAACCTCCCCGCCCGGCGGGCATTGGTTAATCTCCGCTTCGCCGCCGGCGATGGCGCGCGCATACGCCAAGCAACCGGGATAATTGCATTGCGTGCATTGGGTCTGCGGCAGGAGTTGGTCAATCGCCGCGAGCAGATTTTGGGCGGGTGGTGAGGCGTGCATGGGCGGTTTATCGGGTAACATAGGCAATTTAACATGCAAACGGCAAGCATGTTTTGCGCAGGATGGTGGAAAATTCGCTTGGCAAAATCGCTGGCAAAATAAGCGCGTGCAATTTCCCGCGCTGGTGGATGCCGATTTCAAACTTTTTTTAGACCGTCGTCGGAGTTTACTATGAAACCGCAAAACCAACCCGAACTCAGCGGGCTTGAACTGCTGCGCAATCCCGCCAAAACCAAATCAACCGCGTTCACCGAAGCGGAGCGCGAACGCTATCAATTGCGCGGCTTGTTGCCCGCCAAGTCCGGTTCCATGCGCGGGCAGTTAAGCCGCGTGCTGACTAATCTGCGGCGCAAGGAAAACGACATTGAAAAATATATTTTCTTGTCGGCGTTGCAAGATAGAAACGAACGCTTGTTTTATCGCTTGGTGATTGACCATATCGGCGAGATCATGCCGCTGATTTATACGCCCACCGTGGGGCAGGCGTGCAAGGAATTCGCCAATATATTCCGCACCGAAAAAGGCTTTTATGTAACCGCCGCAGAGCGCGGTCGCATCCGCCAAACCTTGGACAACTGGCCCCATAAAGACATCCGCATTATCGTGGTGACCGACGGCGAGCGCATCCTTGGCTTGGGCGACCTCGGCGCCAGCGGCATGGGCATTCCTATCGGCAAACTTAGCCTGTATTGCGCGTGCGCCGGCATTCATCCGGCGCAGTGTTTGCCGGTGATGTTTGATGTCGGCACCGACAACGAGGAATTGCTGAACGACCCGGTGTATCTCGGCGTGCCGAACAAACGGCTGCGCGGCGACGCCTATTTTAGTTTGATGGATGAATTCATTCGCGCCGCGCAGCAGGCTTATCCGGGCGTGTTGATTCAGTTTGAGGATTTTATCGCCGACAATGCGTTTGCGTTGTTGCAAAAATATCAGCGCGACACCTTTTGTTTCAATGACGACATTCAAGGCACCGCGGCGGTGGTGTTGGCCGGGGTGGCCGCCTCCACGCGAATTTCCGGGCTGGCGTTCAAGGATATGCGCTTTGCGTTTCTCGGCGCCGGCTCAGCGGCAACCGGCATCGGCGCGATGATTGCGCAAGCGTTGATGCAGCAAGGCGTGCGCAAAGAGGAGGCGTACCGACGGCTATGGTTTTTCAATCAGGGCGGCTTGATAGAGCAAAGCCGCGCGCGGTTAGCCGACTTCATTAAACCGTTTGCGCATGATTTGCCGCCGCAGAATTTGCTGGACGGGCTGCGCGCGCATCAGCCGCATGTGTTAATTGGCGCCACCGGCGCCGCGGGTTCGTTCACCGAAGAAATCGTCGCGTTGATGAGTGAACTCAACCGCCGCCCGGCGATTTTCGCGTTGTCCAATCCAACTACGCGCGCCGAATGCTCGGCGCAGCAAGCCTATCAGTGGAGCGAGGGGCGCGCGATTTTCGCCAGCGGTAGCCCGTTTGCGCCGCTTACCGTGAACGGCGTCAAGTTTCATCCCGGGCAAGGCAATAATTCGTATATTTTCCCCGGCGTCGGGCTGGGTATGATTGCCTGCCGCGCGCAATGCATTCCCGATGAAGTGTTTTTACTAGCCGCGCAAGCGTTGGCTGAATCGGTGGGCGAAGCCGATTTGGCGCGCGGTTCGGTTTATCCGGCGTTGCACAAAATCCGCGATGTTTCGCTGCGCATCGCCACGCGCGTCGCCGAGTACGCTTGGGATAACGGGCTAACTGAGTGCGAGCGCGCGCAACCGCAGCCAAAAAATATCCAGGATTTCATTCGCGCGATGATGTACGACCCTAAGTATTAAGTTATTGAGTATTAAGTTACTGCGCGTTGCGCGGCGGAGAACCGATTGGCAGGCAGGCTTGCGTTCAACAATCCGCCGCCGCAAACACCACCAGATGATCAATGTCCAACACGATGCCGAGGTCTTCACCAACCGCATGCTTGTGGTGCGACGGCACTAACGACAGAATTTCCTTGCCGCTCGGCAACGCCAAGGTATACAGATAGTTTTCTCCGCGGAAGGTGCGCTTTTTAATTTTGGCGGTGCGCGAACTATGGTCGTCGTGCAGGATATCGTCCGGGCGCAGCAAAACTTTCACCGCGGTGCCGACTGCGTATGAATGCGCGCGCGCGCCGCGCAAGCAAGCCAGTTCGGTTTCAATCTGGTGGTTGGCGGCAACTACGCCGTCTAAAAACACGCCCTCGCCGATAAAATCGGCGACAAAGCGGGTGGCGGGCTGATGATACAGGCGATAGGCGGTGTCCCACTGCTCAATGGCGCCGTTGTGCATTACGCCCACCTGCTCGCCGAAGGTGAACGCGTCCTGTTGGTCGTGGGTCACCAGCAAACAAGTGGCGCCGAACTCTTTCAGCAGACTGCGAACTTCTTGTCGCATTTTTTCTCTGAGGTCAAGATCCAGATTGGAAAACGGCTCATCCATCAGCAGCAGCCGCGGTTTGGGGGCTAACGCCCGCGCCAACGCCACCCGTTGTTGTTGACCGCCGGAGAGTTCGTGGGGATAACGGCGGCTCAGGTCGGATAGCCCGACCCGTTCCAACATGCGGCGCGCGATTTTCTTTTGCGCCGCGCGCGTGACCGCATGCAGCCCGGCGGCGACATTTTTTTCCACATTGAGATGCGGGAACAGCGCGTGCTCCTGAAACACCATGCTGAGGTTGCGCCGCTCAGGCGGCAGGCTGCCGCGCGCATCGGATAAGCATCGCCCGTTCAAATGAATGCTACCCGCGCGCAGTTGGTGGAAGCCGGCAATCGCGCGCAGCAAAGTGGTTTTGCCGCAGCCGCTGGGTCCGAGCAGACAAGCGAGCATGCCGCGCGCCAACGCGAATGAAGTATTCGCTACCGCAGTGCGCCGACCATACTGACAGGAAACTCCGTCTACGCTGAGGAGTATGGGTGGGGAAGGGTTCATAACTTTTCGGCGGCGGTGGCGGTTGCCGACGGTTGGTTGGTGAGCGGATGAGTTGCGTCGTGTTCGCCGCGCTTGCTAATCGCGTCGTGCGCAATCGTGCGACTCAAAATGAGGATGGGCAACAGCCCCGCCACCACGATGCACAACGCGCCGAGCGCGCTCTGCGCAAGCATTTCATCGGCGGCGAAGTGATATACATGGGTGGCTAAGGTTTCAAAGTTAAACGGTCGCAACAGCAAGGTTGCCGGCAGTTCTTTCATGCAGTCCACGAAGATGATTAGGGCGGCGGTCAGCACGCCGCTTTTCAGCAACGGCAAGTGAAACCGCCGCAGGGTGCGCCACGCGCCATGCCCTAAGGTTCGGGCGGCCATGTGCATGGCTTCGGAGACCTTGCCGAAACTCGCTTCCACCGCGCCGATGGCGACCGCTAAAAAGCGAATCACATAAGCGAAAATAATCGCCGCGCTGCTGCCGCTCAACAGCAAGCCGCTGGAAAAATTGAAATGGGCGCGCAACCATGCGTCCACCGCATTATCCACCGCGGCGAGCGGAATCAGCACGCCGACCGCCAACACGGCGCCGGGCACGGCGTAGCCCAACGAGGCGATGCGGGCGGCGGCGGTTGCGAGCGAGCCATGCAAGCGGCGCGCATAGCCGACTCCGATTGCCAGCGCAACGCTTGTCGCCGCGGCGATGGTGGATACCCACAGGCTGTTGAATGCATATTCGCGGAACTGACCGCTCCACGAGGCGTCAAAATGAATCACCGCGTAGCGCAACAAGACCGCCGCCGGCACGAAAAACCCGAACAGCACCGGCGCCGCGCAACCCGCCAACGCCGCCCACTTGCCGACGCCGTGCAACGGTCGGCGCGTTTTGGCGGCGAAGCGCCCGGCGCTTTGCTGAAATCGGCGATGCCGCCGCCCGCGGTATTCCAGCGCAATTAAGAGCATGGCAAAGGCAAGCATGGTGGCGGCGATTTGCGCGGCGCCGCCGAGGTTGTCCATGTTTAGCCACACATCATACAAGCCCGCGGTGAGGGTTTGCACGGCGAAAAAATCCACCGTGCCAAAATCGTTGAGGGTTTCCATCAAAGCCAGCGCGACGCCCACCGCAATCGCCGGGCGGGCGATGGGCAACGAAACATAAAAGAAGGTGCTGAGCGGTCCGCGTCCCAGCAGGCGGCTGATATCCAACAAGTAGCGCGATTGTTCCAGCAACGAGGCGCGCGCCAATAAATATACATAAGGATACAGCACCAACCCCATCACCATAATGGCGCCCCCCAGACTGCGGATGGCGGGGAACCAGTAGTCGCTTGCCAGTTGCCAGCCGAACGCGGCACGCAGCGCGCTCTGCACCGGGCCGGCGAACTCCAACAAGTCGGTATACAAATAAGCCACCACATAGGCGGGCATCGCCAACGGCAACAACAACAACCATTCCAGCCATTTTCGCAGCGGAAATTCGCAGGTTGTGACCAAGCCGGCGGTGGCGACCCCGGTGACCAGCACGAACCCGCCAACCCCGCCTAACAACAGCAAGGTGTTGCCGACATACTTCGGCAAGGTGGTGGCCAGTAAGTGCGACCAGATATTTTCGTTAGGGAAAAACGCCAGCCACAAAATTGTCGCCACCGGCAACAGGCACAGCGCCGCCACGCAAAAAGCGCCAAGTTGCCAAGCATCCAAGCGGGGAAAAATTTGCCACGCCGCACGCCGCCGCCGGTGTTGGGTGGCGGCGCCGGCGGTCATCGGTGGCGGATCAATGGCTGCGGGTGAGGACGGGGATTAATCATTGTAGCCGACGCGGTCGGTCATCTTGGAAGCCGCCGCGCGCTGCCCCGCGATCCGCGACAACGCTAAGGTATCGCGTTTGAAAGCGCCCAAAGATTGGAGATACGCGTTCGGTTCAATGCGCCGATTCACCGGATACTCGCCATTGATCTCGGCGTACATTTTCTGCGCGTGGTCGGCGGCGAGAAATTCCATGAGGCGCGCCGCGTTATCGCGGTTGGGCGCGTGTTTGGTCATCGCCATGCCGCTGATATTCATATGCGCGCCGCGCCCGTGTTGATTCGGAAACACCACCCTCACCGTCGCCGCCGCTGCGCGTTGCTCGGCGTCGTTCGCCATTTGATACAGGTAGTAATGGTTAATCCACGCGACATCACACACCCCTTCCGCGATCGCTTTCACTTGCGCGCGATCATTCCCTTGCGGCGACCTGGCAAGGTTGGCTTTGACGCCCGCCAGCCATTGTTGCGCGGCGGCTTCGCCATGCCAATGTATCATCGCGGCGAGGAGCGCGAGGTTATACGCGTGCTTGCCGGAGCGCGAGCACAGCCGCCGCCGCCATTTCGGCTCGGCAAGGTCTTCGTAGCGGCTAATCTCGCGCCGCGCCACGCGCTGTTTGGCGGTGACCAGAATGCGCGCGCGCGCGGTCAAGCCGAACCAGTGATGCGCCGGATCCCGCACCTCGGCCGGCAGGTTGCGTTGCAACGCAGCGGACGCGAAGGCTTGGGTTAAGCCGGCGTTTTTGAGGTCGGTCAGCCGACCAATATCCGAGGTCAGCACCACATCCGCCGGGCTGTTGGCGGCTTCGTTGCGGAGACGCTCTAACATGCCGTTTTTCGCATAAACCGCATTGACTGCAATGCCGGTGTCGGCGGTGAACGCCGCCAACATCGGCTGGATTAACTGCGGCTTGCGATAGGAGTACAGATTGACTTCGCCGGCGGCGGTGGTGTCAGCGACAGCGACAGCGTTGAGGAGGCCTAGCCCGCACAGCGGGGCGATGAGAAAATTTCGTGTCGGTGATTTCATTGGATGGGATTTCATTGGATGGGCTGAGAGAATGGAAAATGTGGCAATTTTAATACGAATGAGAATGATTCGCAATCAAATGTCAAAGAAAAATTCACTTTTCTTTCGGTTCGCAACCACCCAAGCCGCCGCCCACGAAACAAGGTACAATCACCTTTTTTTCGCTAAGGTTACTCAGTTCACTAAGATTTACCAAACCGCCGAGTCACTGACATTCGCGCCGCCATGAAGCAACCCTTGAAGCAGCACTTGACGCAACTCTTAGCGCAAGCCGTTGGCGAACTCTGTCGGCGGGGCGTGTTGCCGCAAGGCGCGGCGCAATCCATTCACCTTGAACGCACCCGCGACCCCAAGCACGGCGATTTTGCGTCCAATGTGGCGTTGGTGCTGGCGCAATTGAGCGGTTGCCCGCCGCGCGAGATTGCCGCGCAACTGCTTGCCGAATTGCCAACCTCAGAACTGCTGGCAAAGATCGAAATCGCCGGCCCCGGCTTCCTCAATTTTTTTGTGACCGGAGCCGCTTATCGGGCGTTGATTGACGATATCCGCGGCGCCGCCGAGCAATACGGGCGCAGCCGGATTGGCGCTGGCAAGAAAGCGATGGTGGAATTTGTCTCAGCAAACCCCACCGGTCCGTTGCATGTCGGGCATGGGCGCGGCGCCGCGTATGGCGATGCCGTGGCGCGCCTGCTCACCGCGGTCGGTTATCAAACCTGCCGCGAATACTATGTCAACGACGCCGGGCGGCAGATGGATATTTTGGCGGTGAGCGTGTGGCTGCGGTATTTGGAATGCTGCGCGTCCGATGTTGCGGCTGCGGCGTTTGCGTTTCCCGCCAATGGCTACCAAGGCGACTATATCCGCGACCTCGCCGCCCAACTACATAAAAAACATGGCGCTGCGTTTCAAGTGGACGCAACGGCGTTTTTTACGCCGCGCGCTGAGAATCCCACTGAGAATCTCGCAGCCGAGGCAATTGATGACGAAGCGCGCATGGATGCGCTGATTGCACGCTGTAAAGAATGCTTGGGCGCGCGCGCGTATCGCACGATGTTTGCGTATGGTTGCGATACTTTAACAAAAAATATCAAACAAGATTTAGAACAGTTTGGAGTGTGTTTTGATAATTGGTTCTCAGAGCGTTCGCTGCTTGACAAGGACGCCATCGCGCGCGCCATCGCCGCCCTGCAAAAAAAGGGACACATTTATCAACGGGACGGCGTCAAGTGGTTCAAGGCGCGCGATTTTGGCGATGAAAAAGATCGTGCGGTGGTGCGCGCCAACGGGTCGCACACCTACTTTGCTTCCGACATCGCCTATCACTTCACCAAAAAAGAGCGCGGCTTTGACAAGATTGTGAATGTGTTTGGCGCCGACCATCACGGCTATGCGCATCGCATCATGTCCGCCTGCAAGGCGCTTGGGTATGCGCGCGACCAACTGCGCATCGTGTTGGTGCAATTTGTGGCGTTGTATCGCGGCGGGAAAAAAATTGCTATGTCCACCCGCGGCGGCGAGTTTACGACCTTGCGCGAATTGCGCGAGGAAGTCGGCAACGATGTTGCGCGATTTTTTTATGTGTCGCACAAGCACGAACAACATATAGACTTTGACCTTGATTTAGCCAAAGCGCAGTCGGCGGATAATCCGGTATATTATATTCAGTATGCCCATGCCCGCATTTACAGCGTGTTTGGCAAGTTGGCGAAAGGAGAGATGCCGACTCTGGAATCCGTTGCGCCACAATACGAGCAACTCGGCGAACCGCAAGAACTTGAATTGATGAAAACCTTGTCGCGTTTCCCGGAAGTCGTTGCGCAGGCGGCAAACGAGTTGCAACCGCACCTGCTCGCCTATTACCTGCGCGCCTTGGCGCACGACTTTCATACCTACTATAACGCGCACCCGTTTCTTGCCGAGCAAGCCGAGTTGCGGCGCGCCCGACTGGGGCTGATTGATGCGGTGCGCCAAGTGCTTGCCAATGGGTTGGGCATGCTTGGGGTCGACGCGCCGCCGAACATGTGATGCTTCAAGCCCGCCGCAAACCGTCGCGCACGCCTAAGCGCAAGCCATCGGGCAACAATCGAACTAACATCGCTATGCTGTTGGTCGGCATGCTCATCGGTTCGCTCGCCACCGTTCTCTGGCAAGGCGCCACCACCGCCGACACCGGCATCGGCGCCGGCATTCGCCGCATCGTGCATCTGTTCGCCGCGCCGCGCCGGGCGCCGAATGAAAAAGGCGGCGTCCAAGCGCAAGCGAAGGCAGAGACATCGGCGGCGGAAAAACCGTCCACCGACTTCACTTTTTACACGGTGCTCCCGGAAATTGAAGTGGTGGCGCCGAGCCTTGACCAAGCCCCTGCCGCCGGCGATACCAACAGCAACAGCGGAACGCAAACGGCTTCCACAAACCCGCCGCGCGCGGCGGACGCTGATGTGGATGCGGAGTCTTCATACCGCCTGCAAGCCGGTTCGTATCGGCAGCGCGCGGATGCCGAGCACCTCAAAGCCAGCCTCGCCTTGCACGGCATGGTTTCCAACATTCAGAAAGTCAGCATTCAGGGGCGGGGTGATTTTTATCGGGTTCGTTTGGGTCCCTATCCAACCTACCAAGCGATGCTGAAAGCCGACCGGCAACTGCGGCGCAGCGGCGTCAAAACGGTGTTGCGTTTGAAAATGGTCGACGCCGGTTAGCGGCATGGTTTCAGCACCGCGCATATCCCGCGTCACCATCGGCACCCGAAGCAGCCCACTGGCTTTGTGGCAAGCCAACTATGTGCGCGACCAGTTGCTGCGTTGCCGCGGCGATTTAGAAGTGACCTTGCGTGAAATTATTACCACAGGCGACCAAACCTTGCAGGCGCCGTTAGCCGCGCATGGCGGCAAGGGTTTGTTCTTAAAAGAGTTGGAGCAGGCGTTGTTGCGCGGCGAGACCGATGTGGCGGTGCACTCCATGAAAGATGTGACGGTTACCTTGCCGGACGGCT
>JAHRAW010000088.1 GCA_020027415.1 Gammaproteobacteria bacterium | reverse complement strand
GTAAGTGGATGAGTTGCTTGGTTGAAATGGTTGCGAAATGTGCAGTTGCGCGATTTTAGCATAAAATCAATCCCTAAATTGACCTGAAATTGTCCGCGAATTGCCTTCTAATTGCCCACTTCCGCCTACTTTCAAGTAATCCAAACATGCGCCAGCCAGTATATTCGGTAACCGCCTTAGTCGGCGAACTTCGCTCGGTATTAGAGGACACCTACCAAGATATTTGGGTGCAAGGCGAAATATCCGACTTAGCGAAACCGGCTTCCGGACATCTGTATTTTTCCCTCAAAGAAGGCGCAACCTTGATTCGTTGCGCGCTATTCAGCAATCGGCGGCGGCAATTCAACGCCACGCCGGAAGACGGCATGCAGGCGTTGTTGCGCGGGCGGGTATCGGTATATGAAGCGCGCGGCGACTTGCAACTCATCGTCTCGTATGTAGAGGACGCCGGCGAAGGCGCGTTGCGGCGCGAGTTTGAGCGGCTGAAACGCAAACTTGCCGCCGAAGGCTTGTTTGACGAGAAGCACAAACAACCGTTGCCGAGTTATCCAAAAGTCATCGGCGTAATCAGTTCGCAGCGCGGCGCGGCGGTGCATGATATTCGCGTTACCTTAGCGCGCCGCTATCCGTTGGCGCGATTAATCCTCTATCCCACTTTGGTGCAAGGCGACGAAGCCGCCGACAATATCATTCATATGCTGACCGTCGCAACGCAACGGCGCGAGGTGGATTTGCTAATACTCGCGCGCGGCGGCGGCTCCGCCGAAGATTTACAAGCCTTCAATCATGAGGGAGTGGCACGCGCGGTGTTTGCGTGCAAACAGTCCAAACTGCCGGTGGTCAGCGCGATTGGTCACCAAACCGATTTTGTGATCACCGACTTGGTGGCGGATTTGCGCGCACCCACGCCCACCGCCGCCGCCGAAGCGGTCTCGCCGCAACGCACGCAGTTGCACGCAACCCTGCGCCATGAAAGCGAATCTCTGCACCGAATTATGCAGCGCGCGGTGGATACGCGGCGGCAAAATTTGGATTACACGCGCGCTCGTTTAGGACACCCGCAACATTCCATTCAAACTGCGCGCCAATCACTGCGCGCCATGCTCGGCAAATTAGGTTATCTAAGCCAAACTCGCCTCAATCAGCATCAATTGCAAATGCAACAGCAAAGCGCGCAATTGCGATATCACTCGCCGCAAGCAATCTTAGCGCGCAACTTGCAACATCTCCGCGCCACGCGGCGGCGGTTGGCGCATACCGTCACCACCCGTTTTGCCGCTGCCACGCAAACTCGCCGTCATCTTGCGCATAAACTGCAATTGATGAATCCGGCGAATACGCTGCAACGCGGCTATGCAATTTTGGAAGACCAGCAGCGGAAGGTGGTGATGGACGCCGATAAAACTCAGCGCGGGCAACTTTTGACGGCGAGTGTGGCGCGCGGCAAATTGGAGTGCGTGGTGGAGCGGATTGTGAAGCCGTAAATGGAAAATCTTGATCGCTATATTTTGCTCACTTAGACTGAGACTTATAATTAGACTTAGAACGCAAACGACTGACTCTCCTACCAGATTGCGCTGGTTTAGCGAACGGTGAAGTGGACGACTTGCGCCCATGAAACGGATTATCCGCCGAGCGTGGAATGATGCGCAACGGAGTGCCGGTTAATCGGTAGGCGCGGGAAAAATAGTTTGCCAGATACCGCCGATAACTGGTCGGCAACTTCTCCGCCAAGTTTCCATGCACCACAATCACCGGCGGATTCTTACCCGCTTGATGCGCGAACTTCAACCGCACCGCGCGCTGATTTTGCAACGGCGGCGAAGTTTGCGCCACCGCTTGCGCCAACACTCGGTTCAAGTTGGAAGTGGCGATACTAATCATCGCGCTCTCATACGCGCGCCGCGCGGCGGGCAGCACCGCCGCCAAGTTGGCGCCGCGCAGGGCGGAAATAAACACCATTTCCGGGTTCGGTAAAAACGGCAGTTTGCGTTGCAGTTCATGCTTAATTTTGCGGCGTTGCTCGCTCGCCAGTCGCTCCCATTTATTCACCACCACCACCATAGAACGTCCCAACTGCTCAATCATGCCGGCGATGGTGGCGTCCTGCGCGCCGATTTCACAAGTGGCGTCCAACATCAGCAACACCACATTGGCTTCGCCGATTGCTTGCAAAGTTTTTAACACCGAAAATTTTTCCAAAGTTTCATCCACGCGCGATTTGCGGCGCACGCCGGCGGTGTCAATCAGCATAAAATCTTGCCCATCCACGCGCAACGGCATGCGCACGCTATCTCGGGTGGTGCCGGGAATCTCGCTGACCACCATGCGCGCCGCGCCCGCCAGTTGATTGGCGAGGGTGGATTTGCCGACATTCGGACGCCCCGCCAAAGTGAACACCGGCATGCCGACGGGCGGCGCATCCTCGCCCGCTGCATAATCATCCAGCACGCGTTCCAACAACTCGCTCACGCCTTCGCCGGTTTTCGCCGACACCGCCAACGGCGCGCCCAAACCTAATTCATGGAATTCGGTAGCCGCCACTTCGGCTTCCAAACGCTCGCTTTTGTTCACCAACACAAAAACTTTCGCGCCGCTGTTGCGCAACTGCGCGCCAATATCGCGGTCGGGCGCAAGCAACCCCTGCACCGCATCCACCATAAACAAAACCGCCTGCGCCTCATCAATCGCCAACTCCACCTGCCGCCGAACCTGCGCGCCAAACACGCCCGCCTCGCCTGCCAAGCCGCCGGTATCCACCACCAAAAATCCCTTGCCGCCCACCCTACCCCGCCCATACAAGCGGTCGCGCGTCACCCCCGGCTGATCATCCACCAACGCATCGCGCGAACGAGTCAGACGGTTAAAAAGCGTGGATTTGCCGACATTGGGACGACCGACTAAGGCGAGGACGGGGAGCATTGGGGGGCGACTATTTGGTGGCACTCGTTAATGAGAGCGTATTGTACAAACAAAAAGCGGGGCTTGCCTCCGCTTGTTATTTACGGCTATGATCAAAACATTTTTC
>JAHRAW010000045.1 GCA_020027415.1 Gammaproteobacteria bacterium | reverse complement strand
ATGGTTTCTCCCCGAGTGTTAGCCGCTAAGGAAATCATGGACACCTTGCAACAAGAAAATATCTCGGTGGTAATTGCGGTGCCGCGGCTGTTTCGCAATATCATGCTTGGATTGGAGCAAAAGTTCAAACACGGCGGGCTTGCGCTGACGCTATACCGCGCGCTGCTGAAAACCGCGCCGTTGGCGTTGCGCCGGCGCATCAACGCGCCGCTGCGCAACCAATTGGGTCGCCACATCAAGGTTTGGGTCAGCGGCGGTTCGCATCTTGACGCGCGCATTAGTCGCTATTATCACAACCTCGGCTTGCCGTTGCGGCAAGGTTACGGGTTGACCGAAACTTCGCCGCTGACCAGTATGCAAGAAGAGTTTGACCGCGCGGTTGACAGCGTCGGCAAAGCGGTGTCGCAAGTGCGGGTAAAAATCCATAACCCAGACGCGAGCGGCAACGGGGAAATTTGGATTAAGGGACCTAATGTCATGCTCGGCTATGAAGAACCATCGCAGACCGCCGCGGCTTTGCATCAGGGCTGGTTTAAATCCGGCGACCTTGGACGCTTGGATGCGCGCGGGCGGATTTTTCTGAGCGGTAGAATAAAACGCTTAATCGTGACCGAAGCCGGCAAAAATGTATATCCTGAGGAACTGGAAACCTTGCTGGAACGCGACCCCACGGTGAAGGAAGCCGCGGTGTTGGAAGCCGACACGCAACCGGTGTGCGTGCTTGCCATGCAAGATCAAGATGAGGAGGCGGCCGCCGAGAAGACCTTGGCGAAATTCAATCAACTGGTATCTTCTCATAACCGTATCACCCGTTTTGCGTTGGTGGCAGAGTTGCCGCGCACCGCGCTTGGTAAAATTGCGTTACAAAAATTGCCGAGTATTTTTGCCAAGCATGAGGTACGCAAAGCGCGCGCCGCCTTGCCAAAGCGCTGACTCCGATGCCAATGAATGCCATGCAATATATCAGCACGCGCGGCAAAGCCCCGCCGTTGGACTTTGCGCAAACCACGATGGCCGGGCTGGCGGAAGACGGCGGGCTGTATGTGCCGGCGACTTGGAAAACTTTCAGTGAACGTGAAATCCGCGCATTACGCGGCTTGAGTTATGCGCAACTGGCAACGCGCATCATCAGCCGTTTTAGCGGCGACAGTATTCCCGATGCAACCCTCGCGCAACTTGTCAAGCATGCCTATCGCGGGTTTCGCCAGGTGGCGGTGGCGCCGCTGAAGCAACTGGACGATTCGTTATACCTGCTTGAGTTGTTTCATGGTCCCACCTGGGCGTTCAAAGATTTTGCGCTGCAATTTCTCGGGCGGTTGTTCGGCTATTTTCTCAGCAAGCATAAACAAACTTGCACCATCATCGGCGCCACTTCCGGCGACACCGGCTCGGCGGCCATCGCCGCGGTTCGCGGGCTGGACGCGGTGACTCTGTATATGTTGCATCCGCATGCACGGGTGTCGCCGGTGCAACGCCGCCAGATGACCACGGTGCTGGACGCAAATATCCATAACTTGGCGGTGGACGGCACCTTTGATGATTGCCAAAACTTAGTCAAAGCGATGTTTAACGATGCTGCGTTCCGCGAAAAACATCGTCTGTCGGCGGTCAACTCCATCAACTGGGCGAGAATTGCCGCGCAGACGGTGTATTACTTTCACGCCGCGCTGAAACTTGGGGCGCCGGAGCAAGCGGTCAATTTTTCGGTGCCGAGCGGTAATTTCGGCAATGTTTTTGCCGGCTATGCGGCGCGTACCATGGGGCTGCCGATTAATCGCTTAATTGTCGGCTGCAACCAAAACGATATCTTGGCGCGTTTTTTCGCGTCTGGGCGCATGGCGCGGCGCACGCTCAAGGCGAGCATTTCACCAAGCATGGATATCCAGATTTCAAGCAATTTTGAGCGCTACTTGTTTGAAATTCTGGATCGTGACAGCGAGCAGGTCGGCGCGCTGATGGCGCGTTTCGCCGCCCACGGCGACTTCCGACTTGAACCCGAAGTGCATCGCAAAGCAACCGCCCTGTTTTCCGCGCATAGTCTTTCCGATGCCGAAACCAGCGCCGAAATCAAACGCGTCTATCAGCAAAGCGGAGAGTTGATTGACCCGCACTCCGCCATTGGCATCGCCGCCGCGCGGCAATTTCCCGAAACCGGCGTACCCACCGTCGCGCTCGGCACCGCGCATCCGGCAAAATTTGGCGATGCGGTCACGGCGGCTTGCGGCGCACCGGTACCGTTGCCGCGCCCGCTGCAAGAAATCATGCAACATGAAGAACGGATGCGGCGGGTGCCGAATGATTTGGACGCGGTCAAGGTAATCTTGGAACGGAATGATGCTCGGCTTGCGTGACGAATTGGTTGTAAGGTGAAACTGACCGGGTAACTTGT
>JAHRAW010000037.1 GCA_020027415.1 Gammaproteobacteria bacterium | reverse complement strand
TGCGCGATGTGATGCGAAAAATTGATCTGGAGACGCGCGCTCGTTTCCAGGAAACTTTTGAACGGCTGAACGTCGGCTTTAAGGATTTTTTCCCGAAACTGTTTGGCGGCGGCAAGGTTGAACTGCAATTGACCAGCGATGATTTGCTGACCGCCGGGGTGGTGGTGATGGCGCGCCCGCCGGGCAAACGCAACAGCCATATTCACTTGCTGTCCGGCGGCGAAAAAGCGTTGACCGCCGTGGCGTTGTTGTTCGCGCTGTTCCAACTCAACCCGGCGCCGTTTTGCATGTTGGACGAAGTGGATGCGCCGCTTGACGACGCCAATGTGGAACGCTATTGCCGCACCTTGAAAGCCATGGTGAAGGTCAGCCAGATGATTATGATTACGCACAACAAAATTACGATGGAAGCGGCCGATATTTTGGTCGGCGTTACCATGAGTGAACCGGGCGTTTCGCGGCTGGTGTCGGTGGATATTGAGCAAGCCAGCGCCATGGCGGCGCAATCGTGAGCGGCGTCGGTGAGCGTGGATGGCAGCGAGCGCAACCGTCACAATGGGCGCGCTTGCAGCGCCATGGCGGCGGCGATACGATGCGGTAAATTGTTTTCCAACTGAACCGACGGTGACATAAAGTGGCGCTGAATTTACAGATTGTGCTGCTTGGTATTGGCTTCATTGTGGTGCTTGCGGTCTACCTGATATCCAAATGGCAGAGTCGCTCGCAAGCCGCGCAGAAGTTTGCCGGAGCGGGGCGGCGTAACGATGCGCGACCGAATCCCATACTGGGTGACTTGGCGCAGTTTCAGTGGCGCGCTGAAAATTTGCCGGGTCGCGAAACCACTGAGCGCCGCCAGCCTCACCAACCGCGGCAGTCTTTGCATGCCGAGCATAGTTTTTTAGCGCCCGCGCAAGCCGACCCGGATGCGCTTGCGCAACCTGCCGAGGATTTGCGAACGCCGCGTTTTCCATCGGCGTCGGATCTCCCATCGGCAGAGCAAACGAATCGATTTCGCCGCCGCCCGGCGGTTGGCTTTGAACAATTAAGTCAGATTGATTACTGGGTGAAAATCACTGGGCAACGCGATGTCGGCAGAGAAACGGTGCTTGGCATCTATCGCGACAGAGCCTCGCACTTTACCAAAGCCAGCCACTTTCACGGGCGCAAGGTGGGCCAGCATGAGTGGTGCGATGTGCAGCACCAAGCGGAGGCGTCGCGATTTGACGATTTGGTGCTGAGCCTGCAACTTGCCGACCGCAACGGCGCACTCAGCGAGCGGGAGATGACTCGGTTTTTGGCGTTGGTGGCAAAGTTGGCGGAATGCACCGAGCGCAAATTTGCGTTGATGACGAACGTGGAAAATGCGCTCGCCCAAGCCGCCGCGCTCGCCGAATTCATCCGCCATTTTGACGCCGTTTGCGCGCTCCATATCAGCCCGCAACCGCATGGCGAACCACACTTTACCGGCGCGGCAATTGAGCGCTGCGCCGCGCAAGCGGGTTTGGCGCGAGACGGCGACCATTACGCGTGTTTCAAAGCCGGCGATGCCAACCAAGCGGTTTTATACAGCCTCGCCGACGCCGATAAGCACAATCACGGTCGCTTTGATTTCGCCGATCTCAAATCATTGCAGACCGACGGCGTGATTTTTTTCACCAGACCGGCGCTCCACCGCGCGCCGGGGGCGGTTGTTACTGAGATGCTGGATGCCGCCCACGCCTTCGCCGCCAACATCAAAGGCGAGATTAAAGTGGTTGGGCGGGTTGAGTCGGGCGAGGCGGCGGTGCATGCGATGCGCCAATCCATCCACCAAGCCGCCGCCGAAATGACGCAACTGGGCATCCCTCCCGGCGGCGATGAAGCCGTGCGACTCTTTTCAGCAAGCGGTGCAACTGGATGAACAGCGCGCAGCGGAAAATCGCCGCAAAAATTGTCGCGCTCAGGGAGCAACTGGAATATCACAACTATTGTTACCACCACCTTGACAACCCGCAAATCACGGATGGCGAGTACGACCGATTGTTGCAGGAATTAGAGGCGCTGGAAAAATCGCACCCTGAGTTTGTTACGGCGGCTTCGCCGACGCAAAAAGTCGGCAGCGCGGTCGCCAAAACTTTCTCCGAGGTGGCGCATGAAGTGCCGATGCTTTCTTTGGCAAACGCTTTTACGCATGAACAAGTTAATTCTTTTGACCAAAGAGTGCGCGAGCGGACGGCGTTGGAAGACGCGCCGATAGAATATGTCGCCGAAGTGAAACTGGACGGGTTGGCGGTCAGTTTGCGTTTTGAAAACGGTTGGTTGGTGCGCGCCGCCACGCGCGGAGACGGTCGCCAAGGCGAAAACATCACGCAGAACATGCGGCAAGTGTTGGGCGATGCAACTCGTTTGCAGGGCGACTTGATTCCCGAAATGATGGAGGTGCGCGGGGAAGTGTTGATGCGCAAAGACCGCTTTGCGCAACTCAACCGCGAACGCCGCGAACAGCAACAGCAATATGCACAAGCCATGGCCGAATATGAACAAGCGGATGAAACACAGCGCCGACAACTCAAAAAACCAAAAAAACCGGAGCAACCGTTTGTTAATCCGCGCAACGCCGCCGCCGGCAGTGTCCGTCAGTTGGATCCGCAAGTTACGCGTTCGCGCCCCTTGAATATGTATTGCCATGCCGTTGCCGAAGCGCGCGGCGCAAAGTTACCGCCAACGCATTGGGAAACGATGCAATGGCTCGCCGGCATGGGGTTGCCGGTGTTGCAGCTCAGCGAGCGCGTGATCGGGGTGAACGGCTGCCTTGAATACTATCGGCGGATGCGCAAGCGGCGCGCCGAGTTGCCGTTTGATATTGATGGCGTGGTGTATAAAGTGTCGCGCTTGGATTGGCAACACGCGTTGGGGCATACCAGCCGCGCGCCGCGCTGGGCGTTGGCGCATAAGTTCCCGGCTCAGGAAGAGCGCACGGTGGTGGAAAAAATTGAACTGCAGGTCGGACGCAGCGGCGCGATTACGCCAGTGGCGCGGTTAAAACCGGTGTTTGTCGGCGGCGCCACGGTAGCCAACGCCACCTTACACAATCGTGACGAGATTGAGCGGTTGGATGTGCGCGTCGGTGACAGCGTCATCGTGCGGCGCGCCGGCGATGTAATCCCCGAAGTGCTGTCGGTGCTGATGGCGGAACGACCGCCGCGCGCGCGCAAATTTAAATTCCCCGCGCGATGTCCGGTATGCGATTCCCACATCGTCTATGCGCGCGACGGCGTGATCGCGAGTTGCAGCGGGGGGCTTCATTGCGCCGCGCAACGCAAGGAAAACATCAAGCACTTTGCCAGTCGCGCGGCTATGAACATTGACGGGCTTGGCGATAAATTGGTGGAGCAAATGCTCGCGCAAAAATTGATCAACACGGTCGCCGATTTATACGCGTTATCAGTGGAGCAAATTGAAAGTTTGGAAAGAATGGCGAAAAAATCGGCGACCAACTTGTTGGCGTCCATCCATCAACGCAAGCGCGCCACCTTAGCGAGGTTCTTATACGCGTTGGGAATTCCGTTAGTCGGCGAAGCCACCGCGCAAACACTGGCTGCCAATCTACCGCAACTTGCGAAAGTGATGGAAGCCGGCGAAGAAGCGTTGCAAGAGATTGCGGATATTGGTCCAGTGGTCGCGAAAAGTATCGTGACATTCTTTCGCCAGCAACATAATCGCGAGGTGATTGACAAACTACTCGCCGCCGGGGTGCGTTGTCCGCAACCGACCGGGCGCCGCGATGCAAGCAACCATAATCACATTTTTGCCGACAAAACGGTGGCGCTAAGCGGCGCGCTGACGATGCCGCGCAGCGCAGCGAAACGGATGTTGCAAGCCGTCGGCGCACAAGTCACCGGCAACGTTTCTAAAAAAACCGACTATGTGGTGGCGGGAGAGAACGCCGGGAGCAAAGTTGAGCAAGCCGAGAATTTGCAAATCACGGTGCTGGATGAACAACAGTTTTTAGATATGATTCAAGCGCAATTGCAATCGTAATCGTAATTGCAGTCGCAGTCGCAAGCGGACTAAATACGCCGATGAACAAGCCCGCACCAGCCGCCGCCCCGCTGACCATTTATTTTTATCGCAAGCATGGTTGCCACCTGTGCGATGACATGGCGCGCGAGTTGCTTGCAGTCAAACGCGAGTGGGCGGCGCGTGACGATTTGCGTCCCTTCAAAATCACCGAGCGGGATATTTCACAAGACGCGCGCTGGTATAGCCGCTACCATGAATGCGTGCCGGCGTTGGCGATAGTGGCGGGCGCGCAAGCAAACGAACAACCAATTTGCTACTATTTTCTTGAGCAAGACGAATTGCAAGCGGCGCTGTCATGCAGTGGCTTGCGCCGCTGATGAAACGCATCCAACAAGCCATGGACTCCTCGCATTGGTTTAATCCCGCAAAGATGGTTGCGTGGAGCGGCGCATGAAAGAAGTGATTTTGTTGCCGGATGGTGAGTGTTATTTGCGCACAGATTTTTTGGATACGCGGGGCGCCGATCACTTTTTTTCACACCTCAAACGTACCGCGGTGTGGCGACAACCGCGTCTGCGGTTATTCGGTAAAACGGTGCGCTCACCGCGCTTGGCGGCTTGGTATGGCGATCCGGCGGCGGTTTATATTTATTCCGGCGCGGTCCATCACCCGTTGCCGTGGTGTGAAACTTTGCAGCAGTTGCGCCGCCAGATAGAGGCTTGCACCGCGGCGCGTTTCAACAGCGTGTTGCTGAATTTATATCGCAACGGCGACGACGCCATGGGTTGGCATTCCGATGACGAAAAGGAACTCGCCGCGGATGCGCCCATCGCTTCGCTTAGTCTCGGCGCGCCGCGCTGTTTTGTGATGCGCCACAAGCGGCGGAAAAACCTCGCGAGCGTAAAAATCATGTTGCAACATGGTTCGCTGTTGGTGATGCAAGGCGCAACGCAACGCCACTGGCGGCACGCCGTGCCGCGCACCCGCAAACCGGTCGGGGCGCGAATCAACCTGACTTTCCGACTGGTTTCCCAAGCGGCAGTTCAACCTGCAAGTTAACTGGCTTAACGCCGCTGAAAAAGCCGGCAACGGCGCAGAAAACATGCAACAATGCATTGCATATCCGTTGGCGAGAGCGCCGGCGCAGTCCGCCCGGTGACGACAACGACAAAAAACCATGAGGCGCAACCAATGAACCAAGAGCAACCATTTTCCGCCGCCGGCGGTTGCGCTTGCGGCGCGTTGCGCTACCGATTAACGCGCCAGCCGTTGTTTGTGAATTGCTGTCACTGCACTTGGTGTCAGCGCCAAAGCGGCGCTGCGTTTGCGCTGAACGCCATGTTAGAGACGAGCTATATCGTGTCCCTTGGCGAAGCGCCGCAAGCGATGGACATTCCAACCCCAAGCGGCAAAGGGCAACGCCTGCTGCGCTGCGCGAAATGCGGGGTGGTGGCGTGGAGTCACTATGCCACCGCCGGCGATGCGCTCGGCTTTATTCGCGTCGGCACGTTGGATGAAGCGCATCGTTTTCCGCCGAACATCCACTTTTTCACGGACTCAAAACAACCATGGGTGACGCTTGCCGAAGGCGTGCCGGCGGTGGGCGGAAATTATAAAGTGCACGAGTATTTTCCGCAACCGAGCCTGCAACGTTGGCAAGCCTTGTTTTCATCAGCAGGAGAAGGCGGGAAGAAATGATAATCGCGCATGAAACGAATTGAAATCAATTGATTTCAA
>JAHRAW010000020.1 GCA_020027415.1 Gammaproteobacteria bacterium | reverse complement strand
AAGGAGATCAACTGCTCGGCGGCTTGGCGGATTTGGTCCGGATTGGTGGAGTTGAATGAGTAGCCGAGATAGCGTAGAACCATGCCGAACATGGAACCCGGCTCGCTAATCCAGCCGATTTTGCCGGCGTATTTATTGGATTGCTCGCCCCACACCACCGACCACGAATCGGGGCGCGCGACTTTGGATTTGCGGTAGCCGATGCCCATGGTGCCCCACATATAGGGCATGGAGTATTTGCGCTCGGGGTCAAAATCCGCGTCTTGGAAGATTGCGCTGATATTTTTGCGGAAGTTGGGAATCTTGCGGTGCGCAATCGGTTGCAGCAAATTGGCTCGCCACATGCGTTCCACATAGTCGTTGGTTGGCACGATGACATCGTAGCCGGGGTTGCCTTCGCGCATTTTGGCGAACAATTCAGCGTTATCGCCAAACAAATCCATCTTGACTTCCACGCCGGAAGCGGCTTGGAAATCAGCCAGCGTGGTTTCGCCGATATAAGTATCCCAATTATAGAAATTGAGTTTCTTTTCCTCGGCGGCATGCGCCGGCAAACGGAAGCCGGCGGCGACCGCGGAAGTGCCTAACGCAGCCAAAAATGTGCGGCGGGAAAAACGTGAATGTTTCATAGGATTTCCTCCTCAAATAAAAACAGCGTTGTCGGTTAAAAAGTGGTGTAATCGGGGAAATACTGCCAGCCTTTAGCGGCGTTGTCAATACAGCGTACAGCACCGCCAGCCCCTTTGTTGTTGGTATTCGGCACCAGTGAGCATAGCACCAGACGCGATTGCATGAAACAATCCAGGGAGAATGGGGCTTGCCCGCGGGTCGTGGCTTGTGTGGGTCGCGGGGCGCAACGCATCATTTTCAATTCGCCGGACCACTACCATGAAACCAATATTAAACCAATCCATCGCTACCGCCGTTTCTGCTGACAACCTGGCGGCGGTGGAACGCCCGGCCGCCACCGCTTGCGGTCTGCCCAATGCGACTTATACCGACCCGCAATTCCACTCGTTTGAGCGCGAGCAGGTGCTGGGCAAAACTTGGGCGGCGCTGGCGTTTTGCGCCGACCATGACCGCACGGGAACGGTCACGCCGGTGGATTTTATGGGGCTACCGTTGCTCATCGTGTGCAACCAGCAAGGCGACTTGGGCGTGTTTCACAATGTTTGCAGCCATCGCGGCATGCGGCTGGTGAACGCAACCAAGCACACCAACGGGCTGCTGGTTTGCCCGTATCATGCGTGGACTTACGACCTCACCGGCAACCTCAAAGCGACGCCGCATATAGACGGCGTCGGCAACCACCAGATGGCTGGCTTCTGCCGCGAGAAACACGGACTCAAGGCGGTGCGCTCGCACTGCTGGATGGGAATTTTGTTTATCAATTTGAGCGGCGAGGCGGCTGAATTCAACGAGCATATTGCGCCGCTGGCGGCGCGCTATGCGCCGTATCTGGGCGGCGACGGCGAGCGGCTGCTGGCGCAGTCACAATCTGATACCGGGCTTTCTTTTGAAGCTCAATGCAACTGGAAGTTAGCGGTTGAAAATTATTGCGAGGCGTATCATTTGCCGTGGATTCATCCGTCGCTGAATTCCTATTCGCCCCTTGAGCGGCATTATCATGTGATTATTTCCGCTGATTTTGCCGGCCAAGGTAGCGACACTTTCAACCCGATTTTGGCGGGCGATACTCCCCTGCCGACTTTGCCATGTTGGCCCAAAGAGCAACTGAAAATCGCGGAATACCCAACTTTCTACCCGAACTTATTGCTCGGCTTTCAGGTCAATCACTTTTATGGGGTCATCATTCACCCGTTGGCAAATGACCGCATTCGCGAGGAAGTGCGCTTTTTTTATGTCGGCGACGGCGCCAGCGCGGAGCAACATCTGCGCAATCGGCAGTCCAACCTGAAAGCGTGGCGGAAAGTTTTTAGCGAGGACATTGACGCCATTGAAGGAATGCAACAAGGACGCAAATCACCGGGCTTTCAGGGCGGCGTTTTCTCCCCGACCATGGATGCGCTGACCCACCATTTTCATCAATGGGTGGCGCGCAAATACCAACAAGCCGATCAACGCATGCCGGCGCAACCGTACTGAGAAACGAACCATCGCTTGCGAAGCGGTTGCTTAGGATTGCGCCGGCTGCAAAATTTTTTTCAACTCGTTGCTTTCATACAACTCGGTCATAATGTCGCAGCCGCCGATGAATTCGCCGCGCACATATAACTGCGGCACGGTGGGCCAGTTTGAATATTCCTTGATGCCGTTGCGCACAGCATCATCGGCTAACACATCCACCGAAGCAAATTTGACGTCGCAGGCTTTGAGAATCTGCGCGGTGCGTCCGGAGAATCCGCACTGCGGAAAATCCGGCGAACCTTTCATAAACAAAACCACTTCATTGCTCTGGATGACTTCTTTCAAGCGTTCTTGGACCGACATGGGGTTGCCTCGCTGGATAACATGGATGTTGGGCAAATGAATAGGGGGGCGGAAATGTTGCGCGCTCCAACAGATTCAAGCAGCCTCAAGCGTGTGTTGCTCTTCACGGGTCAGCGTCTTCATGGAAAGCGCGTGTATATCGGTTTTCATTTTGTCGCCGAGCGCGCGGTATACCATTTGGTGACGCTGCAACATGGAGTG
>JAHRAW010000001.1 GCA_020027415.1 Gammaproteobacteria bacterium | reverse complement strand
TCGCCTGCGCCGCGATTACCGCCGCTTGATAACCAACTTTATAGAAGCGGATTTTATACAAGATATGTAGATCCCCTTTATCAGTTGTTCTCCCGGCGGCGCCGCGGAAAGTTCACTGGCGGCGTGCCTGTTTAGTCCCCACAGGGTCGGTGTCCGTGGCTTCATCAACCCATTTGGTGGATCCTTCCTGAGTGCATTTAACCGCCTTCAGTTCATTGGAAATCGCGCAGGCGGTTCATTATTAAGCGCTTCGTTGCCCGGCACGGACGATGAACACCCGTGTGAGACCGGGTTTAGCATCCCGGGGGCTCAGCCGGCAGGGACGCCTCCCCTGGCCCTTGTTTTGCCGACGAATGATATGGGCTTGGTCAGTTGTCAGGAAGAACTATTCAGATTTGATATGGGTGTCCCGCTACCATCGGATGCGGAAATTGTATCCTCGGTGCTTGATACGGTCGCGATCTACTTAAAAATCGCATTACGCGGCACCAAAGATGAAGAGACGCTACGCGAGGCACTGCAGGCATGCTTGGAAAGTGGCGACGATTTGGACTTTACAATTGATTGTTCGGTGTTCAGGCTGCCAACGCCGCCCACGCCGAAGATTAACCGCCCGTCGCGGACTGAGTTCGCGACCACTGCGGCGACGACGTATGTCATCGCCTACCTGTTGAGCGCTTACTTTGCGAGAACCGAGCCAACCGCCGGCAAACTGCGCACTTATGCGTTGCCGGTCAGCAAAAATACGCTGGAATTCGGCGTGCAATTTCAGCCCACCGCGCAATGGGCTTTCGGCTTGAAAATGTTGGACCGTTCGTTCCAAGCGTTGCCCCAAGAACCGCGCTACCAACTTCAGGTGGAATATAAGTTCTAAGCCCCGCCTAAGCTAAGCCCTAAGCCGCTTTTGACGCGGCTGATGCGCGACTGCATGCCGCATGTTCATGCGGCTCGGCGAGTTTGCGTTGTGCCGACCGGCGATGACGCAAGCCGAAGCGGGCTTGGCTATGCCGCCGTAATTATGGCGTTGTTGTAATTATGCCGCCGCGCTCCACCCGATACGCCGCCATTGGTATGCCGACTTCGCGTCCGCACACCATTTCAGCGACCAAACGCCCGCTCTTGGGTCCTGCGGTCAAGCCGATATGCTGATGACCGCAGGCGAAAAATACTCGGCGGTGGCGCGGTGATACGCCCAACAACGGCAGGCTGTCGGTGGTGGCGGGGCGATGTCCGAGCCATTCCTGCGGCGGCGCGGCGCGCAAGTTCGGCAACAGTTGGCGCGCGGTACGGCGCAACATCCGCAACGGCGCGCGTTGCGGACCGGCGCTGAGCCCGCCGAATTCCACAATACCGGCAAAGCGCAAATCGCCGTCCATCGGCGTCACCGCAACCTTGCGCTGCACATACATCAACGGCATGCTTGGTGCGCCTTCGGCGGCGCGGAAGTGCAAGTGATAGCCGCGTTCGCTTTGCAACGGCACATTGGCGCCAAAACGCCGCCCAAGCGGACCCGACCACGCGCCGTTGGCGATGACCACCGCATCCACCTCCAAGCCATCGGCGCGCCCCCCGCGCGTAATGATGGATACGCCTTTCGCGCGCGGCTGCAAAGCAACCACCTCGTCGCGTTGCACTTTGCCGCCGAGACGCACAACTTGCTCGGCGAGTTCCGTAACATAGTCGCCGGGGGAGACGATCAGTCCGTGTCCGTGCAGCCGGATTGCGCAGCCGCAGGCGCGCGTGATGGCCGGTTCGCACTCCTGCACCGCGCCGCCCTCCAACACCTCCCAGTTGAAGCCGGCCGCGGCGCGCAAATCCCAGGCAAACCGGTCGGCTTCAAAAGCCGCGCGGTGTGGATATAAAAACAAGTAACTGGACGCTTGAATGCGCCGCGCCGCGGCGCTGTCGGCGGCGAGCGCGCGGTGTTCGGCGACGCTGTCGTAGAGTAGCGGGGTGAGCGCGCGGGCGATGCGTTCAACGCGGTCGCGGCGCGCATTGCGCAAATAGGGCAGCAACCACGGCATGAGGCGCGGCAGATACGACCAGCGCAGAAACAGCGGTGCGTCGCGTTCCAACAGCATGCGCGGCGCGCGGCGGAGCACCCCGGGGGTCATCACCGGCACCACCGCGCAGCACGCCAGCACGCCGCCGTTGCCATACGAAGCCCCGGCGGCGGGGCGGTCGCGGTCCAGCACGATTACTTTGCGCCCCAAGCGCAACAAGTGCAAGGCGCAAGAGATGCCGACAATGCCGGCGCCGATGACGCCGACGGTTGGTTTGTGGTCCACGATGAAAGGGCGGGTGCGGGTGCCGGTGCAGGTATTAGGGGATTAGCGTGGGCGGATTAGTGGCAGTATACTGCCGCGCGGCGCTTGCCGCCACAAACGAGATGTCAAGAAATGCGCGAAGAAATTTTGGCGCGCCCAATACCGCGCCAGTTTCTACGCTCGCGCTGCGGCTGCGGGTTTCCACCGCCCGACGCATCCGGGTAAAATCCGGCATGCGGAATTGGACATTGACGGGGTGGGATAGATTGTTTATGATTCTGCGTCCGAAGTTTCATTCGGCGAGGTTGCAAAGCCTCATTGAAAGCGAAAGCCCGGAGGGGCTCGGCTCAGTCCGGGAACCCGATGGAAAAACCGCCGCATATCCATACCAGTTTTATTGTGGGTCAAACTTGTGGCGACCAATCTCACTATCGTAGGAGTGTAAAATTCGCATGAACACAATTGAAGATCGTGTGCGGAAAGTCGTGGTCGAGCAGTTGGGGGTAACCGATGAGCAAGTCACCCCAGAGGCTTCGTTTGTGGATGATCTGGGCGCCGATTCGCTGGATACAGTGGAACTGGTGATGGCGTTGGAGGAAGCGTTTGACCTTGAGATTCCGGACGACAAAGCCGAAAGTATCGCCAAAGTTAAAGACGCGATCAGTTATATCAAAGAGAATACCGCCGCCTGATGCGGCGGTTCGGCGCGGCCGGCGGTTATGAAAACCCCACCCGTGCCGCTGGGACAAGCCGTCCAAACCCAAGCCATCCAATCCCAAGCAGCCAACCGATGCGCCGGCGGTTCCAGTTGCAAGCGCTGAGTTGAGTCCGTGAGCATGAACTGATGAAAAGCAGGCGGGTAGTGGTGACCGGCATGGCGGTAATTTCGCCGGTAGGCGCCAAACTGGAGCGCGCTTGGGATTCCATGGTGGCGGGTCGCAGCGGGATTGCCGCGATTACACGCTTTGACGCCGGCGCGTTGCCCTCCCGCATTGCCGGCGAAGTCAAGGATTTTGACCCAACCGCCTACTTGCCCGCCCGCGAAGCGCGCCGCATGGATCGCTTCATGCAATTCGGCATCGCCGCCGGGGTGGATGCAATCCACGATGCCGGGCTGGAGATTACCGCCGCCAACGCGCCCCGATTCGGCGTGTACATTGGCTCTGGAATCGGCGGCATCAACACCATTGAATCTACCACCCAGTTGGTCATGGAAAAGGGCGCCAGACGCGTTTCGCCCTTTTATATTCCCATGACCATCACCAACATGATTTCCGGCAACTTGTCCATCATGCATGGCTTGCAGGGACCGAATTTATCCATGGTCACGGCTTGCAGTAGCGGCACGCATGCCATCGGCGAAGCCGGGCGGTTGATTGAATATGGCGATGCCGATGTGATGATTGCCGGCGGCGCCGAAGCCCCTTTGTCGCTGACCGCAGTCGCCGGCTTTAGCGCGGCGCGCGCGCTCAGTACGCGCAATGACGAACCGACCGCCGCCAGTCGTCCGTGGGATATCGGGCGCGATGGCTTTGTCATCGGCGAAGGCGCCGGGGTGATGGTGTTGGAGGAATATCAGCACGCCCGCCGCCGCGGCGCGCGCATCTACGCCGAATTGGCGGGTTTCGGCATGAGCGGCGATGCGCACCATATCACCCGCCCGGCGCCGAGCGGAGACGGCGCGCACCGATGCATGCGCAACGCCCTGCGCAATGCCGGGCTCAACGGCGAGCAGATTGACTATGTGAATGCGCATGGCACCTCCACCATGCAGGGCGATATCGCCGAGACTATGGCGCTCAAATCCACCTTCGGCGCGCACGCCGACCAAGTGGCGATTAGTTCCAATAAATCCATGATTGGGCATCTGTTGGGCGCCGCCGGCGGCGTGGAAGCGGTTATGACGGCGATGTCCATCCACCGACAAGTGATTCCTCCGACCGTCAATTTGGCGCAGCCGGACCCGCAATGCGACCTTGATTTTGTGCCGGGGCAAGCCCGCGACGCGCGCATCAGCGGCGCGCTTTCCAACTCCTTCGGTTTCGGCGGCACCAACGGCACGTTGGTGTTCCAAGCGGTCTGATGGCGGAGGACGCTCACCAGGCGGGCAAAGCCGGCGCGAAGCAAAACGGCGCCGGCAAACGCCGCCGCCATTGTCGCTACCATTCTGTACTCGCCTCGCGCCCGGCGAAAATCATCCTTATACTGGTTTTGCTCGGCTTCGGCGCGCCGTTTGGTTACTACGACTGGGCAATACACCGACCGCTTGATTTTGGTGAGCGCACTTGGGTCATTCAACGCGGCGACGCCCTGCGGCAGATCGCGGCGCAACTCAAACACCACGATATCATCACCGAAGACATGTCGTTGCGGGTGTTGGCGCGGGTCAGTGGCGGCGGGCGGCAGATTCGCCCTGGCGAGTATCAATTTCCGCCGGCGACTTCGTTACGCGAGATGTTGCGCCGCCTGATTAACGGTAGCGGGCAAATCGGCATCAAGGTGACCATTCTGGAAGGCTGGACTTTCCACCAGATGCGCGCGCATTTGCGGCGGGCGCCGAAACTCAAACAGACCACCGCGACGCTGAGCGACCAACAACTGATGGCAAAACTGGGCTATCCAACCTTGCACCCGGAAGGGCGATTTTTCCCGGATACCTATCACTACACCGCGCAGCAAACGGATTTAGCCATTTATCGTCAAGCCTTTGAATTGATGCAAGACAAACTGGATTTTGCGTGGCGCAACCGCGCCGACAATTTAATTTTGAAAAGCCAGGATGAGGCGTTGATTATGGCTTCCATCATTGAAAGGGAATCCCAGTTGCGCGCCGAACAGCCGCGCATCGCCGGGGTTTTTCACAATCGCCTGCAAAAAGGCATGCGCTTGCAAGCCGACCCCACGGTGCTGTATGGATTGGGACCGACCCATCGCGGCGGGCTCAGCCGCGCCCATTTGAAAACGGATACCACCTACAACACCTACACGCGCAATGGTCTCACGCCCACTCCGATTAGCCTGCCCAGCGCCGAGGCGCTGAACGCGGCGGTGCGACCGGCTTCAACCGGGGAGTATTATTTTGTCGCCGCCGGCAGCGGCGGTTGGCATCATTTTTCGGTCACCTTAGAGCAGCACAACCAAGCGGTGAGCCGATATCGCCGCGCGCGCAAAAGTGGCGGCTGAGCGGCGCGGTGCGATGAACGGCGCGTTGCTCAGCGTGGAAGGCGCGGATGGTTGCGGTAAAAGCACGCATATCGGCTTCATTGCGCAGTGGTTGCGCAAACGCGGCGCGGCGGTGTTATGCACCCGCGAACCCGGCGGCACCGCAGTGGGCGAATCGCTTCGCCAAATTTTATTGCACGCCGCCGCCACCCCGATTGCCGACCGCTGCGAATTGCTGTTGATGTTCGCGGCGCGCGCGCAACACTTGGACGAAGTCATCGTGCCGGCGTTGGCAGCCGGCAAATGGGTGTTGTGCGACCGCTTCATTGACGCCACCTACGCCTATCAAGGCGGCGGTCGCGGCATCGCGGCGCAGGATATTGAGATATTGGAGCAATGGACGCACCGCGCGGTGCAGCCGGATTTGACCGTGCTATTGGACGCGCCGGTGGAAGTGGCGGCGGCACGCACGCGCCAGCGGGGCGGCAAGCCGGATCGTTTTGAAGGGCAGCAAGCGGACTTCAAGCAAGCGGTGCGGCGGGTGTATCAAGCGCGCGCCGCGCGCTTCCCGCAACGCATACGCGTGCTGGATGCCAAGCAGCCGATGGCGCAAGTTCGCGCTGAACTCAACACCGTGCTGGCAACCTTCTGGCAACAACGGCAACGCGCGCATGAGCACTGACATGCGCAACTGGCTATGGGCGCAACCGACCTGGGAGCGCACGGTCGGCGACCTGAACGCCTTGCATCATGGCTTGCTGCTCACCGGCGCGCCCGGCACCGCCAAGCGCGAATTCGCCATGGCGTTGAGTCAGTTATTGCTGTGCGGTGAGCCGAACGCGGCGCAGCCGTGCGGCGGTTGCCAGAATTGCGTCTTGTTTATGGCGGGCACGCATCCGGATTTTCATGCGTTAACGACCGAACTGGAATGGCGCGATGGGCGCATGAAACTGGTGTCCGCATACTGCAATCGCTATCAAGATATTGCCGCCAGAGAAAAACGCGCCGCGCCGAGTCGGGTGATTGCGGTGGACTACATCAGGTTGTTGATTGAACGTTTTTATACGCACGCGCATATCTCGGCGCGCAAGGTTGCGCTGATTGTGCCGGCCGAACGCATGAATATAAACGCCGCCAACGCGCTGCTCAAATTATTGGAAGAACCGCCCACCAACTCAATTTTCATTTTAGTGAGCGCGCTGCCCGGCAACTTGCCGGCGACCATCCGCAGCCGTTGCGTGCAAATTGGGCTGCCGTTGCCGACCGACGAAGTCGCCGCCGCTTGGTTGCGTCAGCACATGTCGGCTGCCGAAGCGACGCAAGCGCTTGCCCTGACAAACGGTGGACCAGTGGAAGCCGGCGAACTCTTTGCCAAGGGATTGCTGCCGTTGCAAACCGAATTTCTGCAAGGTTTGGCGGAATTGATCGCTGGAAAAATCGGCGCGGTGGCGTTGGCGGCGCGTTTCAAGCCGCATGACTTTTTGCAATGGCTGGATTGGCTGCACCGCTTCAGTTGCGAACTGAGTAAGTGGGCGTGCGGCGGCGGCGTTCCGCGCTGGCATGCGCAAGTTCGCTTGGATTTAGAGCATGCGCGCCTGTCGCGTGAAAAAATGTTTGCGCTGTATGATCAAATCGGCTATTACCGAAAAATCGCGCAGGAGCCACTCAACGAGCAACTCGCGATGGAAGAACTGATGTTCGCTTTGCAGCGTGCGGTGCGAAACTAAGTGCGACTAAGCGCAACTAAGCGCCAAACTAAGCGCGAAACTGAAACCTATGCAACTCGTCGATTCCCATTGTCACCTTGATTTTCCATCGTTGGCGGATGACTTGCCGCAGATCTTGGCGCGCGCGGCCGACAATCAGGTGGCTTACATGCTGTGCGTGGCGGTTAATTTGGAAGATTATCCGCGCATCGCGCAACTGGCGACTACGCATTCGCACATCTTCGCTTCGGTGGGGGTGCATCCAAACCACGGCGAAGGTCGCGAGCCGAGCAGCCGCGAACTGGCGCAACTGGCGCAGCATCCGCGAGTGGTCGCCATCGGCGAAACCGGGCTGGATTATTTTCGCGAGCAAGCGCCAGCCGGGGAGTTGCGGCGCGCGCAGCAACAACGTTTCAAAAATCATATTGAAGCCGCCAAAATAGCCAACAAGCCGCTGATTATCCACACCCGCGCCGCCGCCGACGATACTATGCGCATGCTGGAAGAGTTAGGCGCGGCGCAAGTCGGCGGCGTGATGCATTGTTTTGGCGAAGACTGGGAGACCGCCAAGCGCGCGCTTGCCATTGGTTTTTATATTTCGTTTTCCGGAATCGTGACCTTCAAAAACGCCGACCCAATTAAACAAGTGGCAAAAAAAGTGCCGCTGGAGCGTATGCTGGTGGAAACCGATGCGCCGTATTTAGCCCCGGTTCCGTATCGCGGCAAAGTCAACGAACCGAGCTTGGTGCGGCACACCGCCGAGTGCCTCGCCGAACTCAGAGGCGACTCCCTTGCGCATCTCGCCGCCGCCACCACCGACAATTTTTTCCGCCTGTTTGCGGCCGCTCGCCGCCACCAAGACGGCGCCGAGAAGCACTGAGGAGATGCCTGATTTGCTTGCAATCGTGCCGTCAATCGGGCAAAGTTTGTGATGATGAGTCGGGCGGTCGTCCGCCAACTTTGCCGCAGTTGCCGCAACCGAATTGCATGAAAACTGCGCGCGGCAATTCAGCGTACAGAAAAATTTAGGCTAACCGATTAACCGACTAAGCGATTCGCCGACAACGAGTTGGCGTAACCACTAAATACGAGGCAAGACCATGCAAGCATACAACCAGAACTTAACCGATGCAGATTTAGCGGTCACCGAGCAGGCGCGACAAAAAATCGCCGGCTTGGTGCAAGACACCGGCGGCGAAGCCTGCGCAGTGCGGATTTATGTGTCCGGCGGCGGCTGCAGCGGCATGAACTACGGCATGACCTTTGCCGAACAAACCGCAGGCACGGATAGCGTTATGGGCGATGCCGGCGGTTTCCAACTGGTGGTGGATCCAGTGGCGTTCAGTTTTCTCAAAGGCGCCGAGATTGATTATGTGGATGATGGCGTCAATGCCTCGTTTGTTTTCAATAATGTGTTTCAAGCGGTCGGCGGTAGCGGCGCCTGCGGCGGCTGTGGCGGTGGTGCGGTTTAGGCGCCGACTTGAGGTAGGCGGATTGCGCAACGCAAACCAGCGCGCCAGTTTGCCGACGCCTCAGGCTGGTTTTCGCAGTCCGCGCATAACCCCGATGCCTACCGCCACAGAGCAACACCGCGACATAACAATATAGTGATACGGCAACCGCCGGCGCATTTCCCCCGATGACCGAATCACCCCACAAACCCACTCTGTACGGCGCCGAGTCCGGCGTAGTTGTTGCGCGCGCCAAGCCGAAACTGAAGAAGCCGCCATTGTATAAAGTGCTGTTGCTGAATGACGACTATACGCCGATGGAGTTTGTGGTATTTTTACTAATCCGCGTGTTCAAAATGTCGCAGCAGCAAGCCGAGCAAATCATGCTGCATATCCATACGCGCGGGCTGGGGGTGTGCGGAGTGTTCTCCCGCGAAATCGCCGAAACCAAAGTGCGGCAGACCATGCAATGCGCCCGCCAACACCAGCACCCGTTGCAGTGCACTATGGAACAGGAATAATGCTGTCCGAAGAATTAGAAACGGTATTAGGCAATGCGGTGGCGGTGGCGCGCAAAGCGCACCACGAGTTCATTACCGTTGAGCATTTGCTGTTTGCGCTGCTGAACGACCAAGAAACCCGCCGCGTTCTCACCTGTTGCGGCGGCGACATTGAGGCGCTGAAAAAATCGTTGGCGGATTATTTGCAAAATGAAATGGCGCCGCTGGATGAAGAGCGCAAGCCACCGCAGCCGGGGGTCGGTTTTCAACTGGTGTTGCAACGCGCGATTATCCATGCGCAAGGCGCCGGCAAAAAAGAGGTGAAGAGCGCCGCGGTGTTGGTGGCGGTGTTCAGCGAACAGGAATCGCACGCGGTGTATTTCTTGGACCAACAGGAAATCAGCCGCTTTGATGTGGTCAATTATATTGCGCATGGCATCGCCAAAGTGCCGCACGGCGGGCGCTTGTCGGCGCCGAACGATGAGTTGGAGGCGGGCGCGCAAAGCGAAGCCGAAAGCGGCGGCGGACCGCTGCAACACTACACCACCAACCTCAACCAACTTGCCCGCCAAGGCAAGATTGACCCGCTCATCGGGCGCGCCGCCGAACTGCAACGCAGCGCGCAAATTTTGTGTCGGCGGCGGAAAAACAACCCGCTGTTTGTCGGCGAGGCGGGGGTCGGCAAAACCGCGTTAGCCGAAGGGCTGGCGCGCAATATCGTGCATCGGGAAGTGCCGGCGGTGCTCGCCGACTGCACCATTTATGCGTTGGATATGGGCGCGCTGTTAGCCGGCGCAAAATATCGCGGCGATTTTGAGCAACGCTTGAAAGCGGTGTTGAAGGAATTGCACGAACAGCCCGGCGCCATCCTGTTTATTGACGAGATTCACACCATCATCGGCGCCGGCGCGGTTTCCGGCGGCACCTTAGACGCCTCCAACCTGCTCAAGCCGATGCTGTCCGGCGGCGGCATCAAATGCATTGGCTCCACCACCTACCGCGAATACCGCGGCATCTTTGAGAAAGACCGCGCGTTGTCGCGCCGTTTTCAGAAGATTGACATTAAGGCGCCGAGTCACGACGAAGCGGTTGAAATTCTACGCGGGCTTAAACCCGCTTTTGAGGCGCATCACGAAGTCAAATACACCTTGCCGGCGTTGCGCACTGCGGTGGAGTTGTCGGCGCGCTATCTGGCGGAACGCCAACTGCCGGACACCGCCATTGATGTCATTGATGAAGCCGGCGCGAAAACGCGCTTGGCGGCGGCGCAATCGCGCAAAAAGACCGTCGGCGTGCGGGAGATTGAAAGCATGGTTGCGGATATGGCGCGCGTTCCGCCCAAGCATGTTTCGGCCTCCGATACGCGCGCGCTGAAAAATTTGGAGCGCGATTTGAAGATGGTCGTGTTCGGGCAAGATGCCGCCATCTCGGCGTTGGCATCGGCAATCAAAATGGCGCGCTGCGGGTTAGGCAATGCCGACAAGCCCATCGCCTCGCTGTTGTTTTCCGGCCCCACCGGAGTCGGCAAAACCGAAGTTACCAAGCAACTCGCCCATACCTTGGGCATTGAGTTCATCCGCTTTGATATGTCGGAATATATGGAACGGCACACCGTGTCGCGCTTGCTCGGCGCGCCGCCGGGTTATGTCGGATTTGAGCAAGGCGGACTGTTGACCGACGCCATCCACCAGCAGCCGCACGCGGTGTTGCTGTTGGATGAAATTGAAAAAGCGCACCCCGATGTGTTCAATATCCTGTTGCAAGTGATGGACTACGGCAGTTTGACCGACAACAACGGACGCAAATCGGATTTCCGCAATGTGATTTTAGTGATGACCACCAACGCCGGTGCCGAACAAGCGGCGCGCGAAAGTATGGGGTTTGTTACGCAGGACCACAGTAGCGATGATACCGAGGCGGTCAAAAAAGCCTTCGCCCCGGAATTCAGAAATCGGCTGGACGACATCATCCGCTTCAACGGGCTGGAGCCGGCCACCATCCTGCATGTCGTGCGAAAATTTATCTATGAACTGGAACAGCAACTGGCTGAGCAGCAGGTCACGGTGGAAATAGACGACCAAGCGGTGCGCTGGCTCGCCGATAAGGGCTATGACCGCAATATGGGGGCAAGACCGATGCAGCGCGTGATTCAGCAGCAAATCAAACGCCCGCTGGCGGACCAACTCCTGTTTGGCGGCTTGGCGAAAGGCGGCAAAGTGAACATTTCGCTTGCCAACGAGGCGCTGGCTTTCCAACTGAAAAAGAGCTAATATACACCCTCATTTTTGACCGAGTATATGCCCATGGCAAACGAAGGCTATCACGAACCGCTGACCGAACTCTCCGATGAAACCTGCGATATGCATCGCGCGATTGTGTCGCTGATGGAAGAACTGGAGGCGGTGGATTGGTATAACCAGCGGGTGGACGCCTGCAAAGACCCGCAACTCAAACGCATTTTGGCGCACAACCGCGACGAAGAAAAGGAACACGCGGCGATGGTGCTGGAATGGATTCGCCGTCGCGACCGCGTGCTGGACCGCGAACTCAAAGAAACCTTATTCACCGACGGCGAAATCGGGCACGCGCACGCCGAATAGCCGTTGCCTGACGAGCCTGGTTGCTGCCGACAAATCCCCGATCAATCTTCGCCACGCCATTGCAACCGCGATGGCGCCTGCTAATTTGTGCGCCGCCGGGCGCGCTAGTTGACATTGGCGCGGAGTTATGCTACCGTGCTTGGGTCGTTTAGCCATCCCCGCTGTTTTCGCCAAACTTGGGCTTCATCACAGCATGCAACATGGCGGGCGGGTGGTTTTAACGATAAACGAACTGGTTGGCCGGTTATCCGC
>JAHRAW010000197.1 GCA_020027415.1 Gammaproteobacteria bacterium | reverse complement strand
GATGATCTATGCTGGGTCAACAGTCTTTGACCGAATAGTCAGGAACGTTGACACGGCATGTAAGATTATTGTCGAAAAGTCGCTCTTGGTTTCATCGGGTCAAAATGGTTTACCAGATAGAGATATTTCCCCCACCACTGCAAAAACATAAAGTGCCCCCGCACGCTGACAATACGCCGCTTGCAGTCGGTGCGCTGGTCATTGGGTTGTTCGCCCTGTCGCTTGGTGATGCGATCATTAAATACACCAGCGCGCAATACACGCTCTGGCAAATCTTCACGTTGCGTTCCGCGTTCGCATTGCCGATGCTGTTCGGCATGGTTTATTTTTTACACCGTAGCGCGTTTAATTCACTTGCGCCGCGCGCGCCGAAATGGATTGCGATTCGCAGTTTGCTGTTCATCATGGCGGCGAGCACCTACTTTCCTTCATTGCTGCACTTGCCGTTTTCGGTTGCGGCTGCGATGTTAAACACGGCGCCGCTGTTGGTTGCATGGTTCGCCGCGTGGTTCGGCGGCGAGCGCTTGGCAAAGGGCGTTTGGTTTGCGCTCGCGCTCGGTTTCGGCGGCATGCTGCTCATCATCCGCCCGGACGCGTCCGAGTTTAACGGGTATGCATTGTTGCCGTTGGCAACCGCAGTTTTCTACGCGTTGGCGATGGTCGTAACGCGCGTTCGCTGTCGCCGCGAAAATCCGTATACCTTGGCGTTCAGTTTGCACCTCGCCTTCATCGCAGTCGGCGTGTCGGTGTCTTTTGGGGGCGCGTTGATTAATCCATCCGCGCCCGAAAATGCCATGGCGCAGTTTCTGCTCGCGCGCTGGTCGACGCTCGGCGCGCGTGACTGGTTGGTGATGATTGCGCTTGGCTTGATCTTCACCGTCTACATGCTCGGCGCGGCGTATGCGTATCAACGCGCGCGCGCCGCGCTGATTGCGCCGTTTGAATACGCCTACCTCGCCTTCGGGCTACTGTGGGGATTTTGGATTTTTACCGAACGCCCGGCCGCGGTTTCGCTAATTGGAATGCTGATGATCTTCGTCGCCGGATGGATTGCGATTAAGCATCAACCGCAAGTTGGCGGTTACCAGCACGCAGCTTCTGATTCCCATTGTCGCGAAGGCGGGGTAGGCGGCGCTGCCCCGCCGGGCGCGGATTCCACGATATTTGTTTCAAAGCGGAAATCGGGTGGAGTAGAATAAACGCTTGCCATGACCTCCCTCCACGCCCCTGCTACGATGAACACGGTGCATTGCGCCGATGTGTTGCACGCCTTGCGCGGTATAAAAACCAACGCCATTTTTGATGTGGTCATTGCCGACCCGCCGTATAACATTGGCAAAGATTTTGGCAACGACAGCGACAAGCAAAACTTGTCCGATTATCTGACTTGGAGCGAGGCGTGGCTTGGCGAATGCTTGCGCTTGGTAAAGCCCGGCATGCCGGTGTATGTCTACGGTTTCGCCGAAGTGTTGGCGCATATCGCGGTTCGCTATCCCATCACGCAGCAGCGCTGGCTGGTTTGGCACTACACCAACAAAACCGTGCCAACGCTTAAATTTTGGCAGCGCAGCCACGAATCTATTTTGTGCTTGTGGCATGGCAAACGCCCGACCATTGATGTGGATGCAGTGCGTGAGCAATATACCGTCGGCTTTCTCAACGGGGCGGCGGGCAAAGAGCGAAAGGATATGCACTGCCGATACGGTCGCAAGGGCAAAAAAACGGTGTACAAGGCGCATCCTAAGGGCGCTTTGCCGCGCGATGTAATGAAAGTCCCGGCGCTTGCTGGCGGCGCCGGATATGTGGAGCGCTGGTTTTATTGCAAAACCTGCCGACGACTCGGTTCGCCGAAAGAAAACGGCGCACACGAGATGCACGACACCGTTAAACATCCAACCCAAAAACCTTCGGCGCTCACGCAAAAACTGATCGCCGCCGCGCCGTTGCAACAGCCGTCCGTGTTAATACCGTTCGCCGGCTCTGGCTCAGAGTGTGTCGTTGCCCAAAAAATGAACGCCAATTTTTTCGCCACCGAAATCAACCCCGACTATGTTTTGTTGGCGAATAGTTGGCTGGACAGCGTGAGGTGAAACTATGTCCACCAAGCAAATCAATGCATTTCTTGGCGGTATCGATTTAGCGGGATATCGAAATAAATACGCGCACATTAAATTGGTTGAATTGGATATGCCGCGTAGCATTCG
>JAHRAW010000191.1 GCA_020027415.1 Gammaproteobacteria bacterium | reverse complement strand
GTCATTAGCAGCCACGAGGCAGAAATAGTCGCTATTCACCGTTGTCACGTTGAGAGAGACATTCGTCACCGTGTTGGAATCGGCGTAGCGGAAGAGCAGCGAAGACGAACTAACCGGCTGGAAAGTTGCGGCCGGCGTAGAGGTGCCGCTGCGCAACAACTGGTTCGGGCAAATCGCGGTGCAGTATACCGACTATGGCAACGAGCAAATCAGCACCACCCCTGCAGTAGTCGCCACGGATCCCGGGATTTCTCTGCCGAGTGAGCGGGAGTTTGATTTTGACCTACAACAAACCGGCTTGCGCTTCGCGTTAGGCTATTCGTTCTAACCCCGCGCAGTTTGCTGTTAAACCAACCCTCGCCGCCCGTGGCGGGCGGCGGGGGTTGTGCGTTATTAAACCCCGGCGGCTATTTAAATAGCCGCCCGACCTTACTCCGCTATTCCCAAAACCACCCGGTTGGATTCCCGCAAAAACAGGAAACTCTCCCACTTCGCGGAAATCCGACTGGGTAGCGCGGGAATGACGGCGTGGCGGGAAGAGCAAAGGCGGAGAATCGCCGTGCTTTTTCATGCTACGATTGCGCCGCCGTAGGTAGCCTGCCGCTGCCAGCCCCGCCGCTTAGGAGAATTCATGCAAAAGGAATGGCTTCAACTTGCCCACAGCAAAGGGCTTTCCATCGCCGAAAAGCGCATATTGGTGCGCGCGCTGGGCTCGCCACCGGCGGTGTTGCAAGCCGCGCCGACTGCATTAGCCGCGGCGCTTACCGCCGCTGCGGACGCAGTGGATGACCCGACCGACCCCGAGCACTCCACACCCAAGCCCCCGAAGCCCACGCGCAAAAAACGGCGCGCGCGCCGAGAAACGCAGGCGTTGCGCCTGAAATATCCGGATGTGACGGCGGATTTGGCTTGCTTGGAACGTCTCGGCGGTGATTTTATCGGCTTTACCGACGGCGATTTTCCGCCGTTACTCAATCACATCCAGGGCGCGCCGCTCGGCTTGTTTGTGTTGGGCGAGCGCGCTTTGCTGCGCAGTCCGCAGTTGGCGATGGTCGGCAGTCGCAACCCCACGCCGGCGGGACGGCACACCACGCAGCAGTTGGCGACTGAATTGTGCGCCGCCGGGTTGACCATCACCAGCGGCTTGGCTGTCGGCATAGACGGCTGCGCGCATCGCGGCTGCTTGGATGCGGCCGGCAAAACCATCGCGGTAATGGCAAGCGGGTTGGATATCGCGTATCCGCGGGCGCATTGCGGGCTGTATCAGGAGATCGCCGAACAGGGGCTGGTGGTGACCGAATATTCGCCCGGCACGCCGCCGCGGCGCGAACATTTTCCGCAGCGCAACCGCATCATCAGCGGTCTTTCGCTCGGCACTTTGGTGGTGGAAGCCGGCATTCATAGCGGCAGCCTAATCACCGCCCGGCTTGCCGGCGAGCAAGGGCGGGAAGTGTTTGCGGTGCCGGGTTCCATTCATGTGGCGGTCAGCCGCGGTTGCCACCAGTTGCTCCGCCAAGGCGCGAAACTGGTGGAGAATTGCGCCGATATTACGGATGAAATCGGACATTGGTTCGCCGCGCCCGCGCCCGCACTGCGCGCTGAAACCACCGCTGAAACTGCTGCTGAAACCACCGCACCGCCGAGTCCGAATGGCACGGCGGCGCGGTTGTATAATTTGATAGACTACGCCCCCGTTAGCACCGATCAACTAATTGCCCAAAGCGGATTGACCACTGACGAGGTTTCCTACATTCTCATGCAGTTGGAACTCACCGGATGGATCGCCGCAACCACCGGCGGCTATCAAAGATTGCCGCAGTGACTTTTTTAATGCTTTGCTGAGCGAACAACAAAAACGGGAAGCAATCATTCCATGAAAGAAAACATTTTGGATGTTCTCATTTATCTGTTTGAGAACTATATGTTTGATGAAGGCGAACACGAGCCCGACCAGGAGACCTTGACCCTGGAACTCAGCCAAGCCGGGTTTGAACGCGGCATGATCAACGGCGCCTTTGATTGGCTGGAAAATCTGGCGCGCCTCGGCGAGCATCGCCCCAATCCCGCCGCCGCCAAGCCGCCGGCGTTGCGCCACTATACTGCGCACGAGAGCGAGCGGCTGAGCGGCGCAGCGCAGGGCTTGTTGCTGAATTTGCAGCAGTGCGGGGTGCTTAATCCGCAGTCGCGCGAAACGGTCATCAATCAGTTCATGGCGTTGGAAGCGGACAGTCTGGATATTGAGCACCTCAAATGGGTGATTTTGATGGTGCTGAGCAACTATTCCGACAGCGAAGGAATTTCCGAGTTAACCGAGTCGCTGGTGATGGACGGGCTGCATACCTGCATTCACTAACCCCGCCGAATTGGACTAAATAATCGCCGCGATGGAAAAATCACCGCACCCCGCCGCCCGCCTCGCGGCTTCGGGGAAAACCATGATCATCGCCGAGAAGCCGTCGGTGGCGCGCGACATCGCCCGCGCGCTCGGCGGTTTTGCCAACCAGAAGGATTTTTTTGAAAACGCGCACTATGTGGTCAGCGCGGCGGTCGGTCACATGTTAGAGTTGGCGCCGCCGCCGGGCGCCGAGGTCAAGCGCGGCAAATGGTCGCTCAGCAATTTGCCGGTGCTGCCGGAGCGGTTTGACTTGCACCCCATTTCCGCCAGCGCAAGCAAACTTCGGCTGCTCAAGAAGTTATACCAACGCAAAGACATCCATAGCGTGGTGAACGCCTGCGACGCCGGGCGCGAGGGCGAACTGATTTTTCACTACCTGATGGAGCATTTCAAGGGCGGCAAACCGGTGCGCCGTTTGTGGTTGCAGTCCATGACGCCGCAAGCGATCCGCGACGGGTTTGACAATCTCCGCGCCGGCGGCGAATTGGTGCCGCTGCAACAAGCCGCAGTGTGTCGCGCGCAATCCGACTGGTTGGTTGGCATCAACGCCACCCGCGCGATGACCGCCCTGAATTCCAGCGGCGGCGGTTTTTCCTTGACCACCGTGGGGCGGGTGCAAACCCCGACTCTGGCGCTGTTGGTGGACCGCGAAAAAGAGATACAAAACTTCAAGCCGCGTGATTATTGGGAGATTAAAGCCACTTTTGAAATCGCTTCCGGGCAATACGAAGGCCGCTGGGTTGCGCGCCAGCCGCCTAAGAAAACAGAGCCAAGCGAACGCGGCGCGCGGGATTTGCACGGCAGCGCGCGCGCCGAGCGTATCTGGGAGCAAGCGCGCGCGGCCGCCATCGTCGCCAAATGCGCGCATCAAACCGGCGCGGTTTCGGAGACCACCAAGCCGGCAAGCCAAATGCCGCCCATGCTGTTTGACCTGACTTCGTTGCAGCGCGAAGCCAATCGGCGCTTCGGCTTTTCGGCGCGCGCCACGCTGGGCATCGCACAAGCGCTGTATGACCGCCACAAAGCGCTGACCTATCCGCGCACCGATTCGCGGGCGTTGCCGGAAGATTACCCGGAAACGGTGAACAAAATCATGCACTCGTTGTCTAAGTTTGCCGACCCCAGCGACCGCGCCACCGAGCCAGCGGCCGCGGGCGATACCGCCGCCGATGAGGATGCCCGCGCGCCCGGCTTTCAACGCTGGGCGGCGCAAGCCTTAAGCAAGGGGTATATCCAAGCCAACGACAAGCGCATCTTTAACAATGCGCGGGTGTCCGACCACTTCGCCATCATTCCCACCGGCGAACCGCCGCGCAACCTCAAACCACAGGAACGGCGGGTGTATGAATTGGTCACCCGCTGTTTCATCGCCGCGTTTTATCCGCCGGCGCGTTTTGAAAACACCATGCGGCGCAGCGTGGTCGCCGACGAAACCTTTGAGACCCGCGGACGGGTGCTGCTGGCAAGCGGCTGGATGCAAGTGATGGGACGCACCGAAAGCGGCGTAACCTTGCCGCCGTTGGCGGTCAAGGCGGGGGATTCGGAGTCGGCGACCGCGCTTGAGGTGGTGATGGAAGACAAACAAACCAAGCCGCCGCCGCGTTATAGCGAAGCGACGCTGTTGTCGGCGATGGAAGGCGCCGGCAAAATGTTGGAGGGCGATGAGTTGCGCAAGGCGATGCAAGGGCGCGGGCTCGGCACGCCGGCGACCCGCGCGTCTATTATTGAGGAACTAATTCGGGTGCGCTATATCCTGCGCGATAGTCGTGAGTTGGTGGCGACGCCGAAAGCCAGCACTTTGCTGCGGCTGTTGCGCGCGCTCAAAATTGACGAACTGACCAAAGCCGAGTTAACCGGGGAGTGGGAAAAGAAACTGAAACAGATTGAGAGTCAGGAGTTTTCCGCCGACCAGTTCATGCGCCACATCCGCGCCATGACCGGGGCCATCGTGAGCGCGGCGCGCGCCTGTGATGTGGATCGCATCGCCGGCGAGTATGTGGTGTTGGAGGCGCCGTGTCCGAAGTGCGGCGACGGCAAAATGCGCGAAAACTATCGCAAGTTCGTTTGTGAAAAGTGCGATTTTGCGGTGTGGAAATCCATCGCCGGGCGCGAGTTTTCGCCGCCGGAAGCGAGCGCGTTGTTGCGCGACAAGCGCAGCGGCATGCTAAACGGGTTTCGCAGCCGGCTTGGGCGCGAGTTTTCCGCGCAACTGCTGCTGAAAGACGATTTCACCGTGGCGTTTGATTTTGACGATAGCGCGCAAACCGACATTGACCCGCAAACATGCGCGCAACTCGGCGCCTGCCCGATGTGCGGCGCGCCGGTGTTGGATACCCCGAAAGGGTATCCATGCACCAACGCGTTGGGCGAAACCCAGGGTTGCACTTTCCGCCTCAGCCGCTATATTTTGAGCCGCTCCATTGAACCGAACGAAGCGCAACAACTGCTCACCGAAGGGCGCACCGAATTGCTGAAAGGTTTTGTATCCAAGAAAAATAACCGCAAGTTTGACGCGCATCTCACTATGGCGTTAACCGACCACTCCGGCAAACTTGGCTTTGAATTTGCCGAACGGAAAATAAAAGCAAAACCGAAGGCGAAGGTGGCAAAACGCCGCCCGCCGACGAAAAAATAGGCGCGCCCGCCCATGCCATCCGCCTACCGTCGCCCAAGCCATCCCGTCATTCCCGCTTAACAGATCGCGGGAATGACGAAGAATAAACAACAACATCCCTCCCATTTAATACTTGCCAAACCACCAACAAAAGAGTATCTTCCCAACTCAGTCACGCTTCGGCGTACC